>NZ_JAGQDB010000030.1:0-25204 GCF_024346495.1 Cyanobium sp. A1C-AMD
GGCACTTGGCGCTGCAGCTCGCGCACCAAGAAGCCGCCATGGAGATCCCCCGACGCCTCACCTGCCACAAACAAAACTCGCCGCCGTCCCAGATCAGCCATGGAAGCGAACACCCGACAGAGCACAAAGATGCTGATCGAGCCAATTCAGTAAGGGCGCCAGGCTGGCACTATCCACCTGAAGCGGCACCAAGCTCACGGCCTGGCGAAAACGGTGAGGCAAGCGTTGACCGTCCTTGACGGTGGTGACCAACCTTGCGCCATTGGCATGGGCCAAATCCAATAAATGCTTCAAGTCTGATTCAGCATAAAGGTGGTGATCCGGGAAGGATTCCGTTGCCACCAGCTGGAGTCCGCAGGCCCGCAGAGCTGAAAAAAACTTCTCCGGCAAGCCGATACCGCAGAAGGCCACCAAGCGCTCCTGCTGGAGCTGGGGCGGCGGCACCAAACAGAAGCGCACGGCAAACCGTGGCTTGTGGCTCGGCCAACCCACGGAAATAGGCGGCAACGGCTCAACAGGCTCTGCACCGGTGAACACCAGCCCATCGGCCCGGGCCAATTGATCCAGGGGCTCGCGTAGCGGGCCCGCCGGAAACACCAGCCGGTTTCCCAGTCCGTGCTTTCGATCCAGCAAGGACAGGTCCAAATCACGGCCCAAACGCCAGTGCTGCAAGCCATCGTCCAGCAAGATCACAGTGGCCCCAGCCGCCACTGCCAACGCCGCACTCCGGCAGCGGTTCGAGCCCACCCACACCCCACCTGCCCCAAGGCTTTGGGCGTACTCCAGGGCCTCATCCCCCACCTCCGCGCAGGAGCTGGTCGCAGAAACCAGGCACGGGTTTCGGCGCCGGGCGCCGTAGCCTCGCAGCAACACCGCCACCCGCCAGCCGCGCTCCTCAAGGCCCTGGGCCAAGGCAATCCCCAGAGGGGTCTTGCCCGTCCCCCCCAGGGTGAGGTTGCCGATCGAGAGCACCGGCACCGAACAAGACCAAGGGCGAGTACCGCGCCGGTGCAAAGTCACGGCGCAGCCATAAAGCCAGCCCAGTGGCCAGAGCAGCCAGGCCTGCCAGCCACGGCGGCGCTGATACCAAAAACGCGGCGTAGTTAATGGCATTTGATCATTGGCATCTCATAAGTTGCACTGCTTGAGCAGCAGTGAAGCAAGCAGCTGGGAGGGGCCGCGCAAGCGCAGGCCCTCCCCATGCCGCTGCGGCAATGGCTGAACCAGCAGGGGCAGGGCAGCCGCCAGAGCTGCTGCCACATCGGCGCACTGCTGGAGGCAGCCAGCCGCCAGCAACGGCTCCAGCAGGTCAGAAAAGTTGGCCATATCGGGGCCGCAGAGCACGGGACGCCCCAGGGCCACGGGCTCCAGGGGGTTCTGGCCACCAAGGGCCCGGCCCTGCGGATAAAAACTACCCCCCATCACCACCACGGCCGCTGCGCTGATCCAGGTGCCCATCTCGCCAATTACATCAGCCACAAGTACATCGGGGTCAGGAGCCAAGTCTCCGCCAGCCAGGTCACTCCAGAGCGCCGCCGACAGGCCCAGCTCCCGCGCCTGTGCAAGCACCTCCTGGGCCCGCTGGGGATGGCGCGGTGCCAACAGCAGTGCAAATGGGCGCTGCGTCAGCTTGTTTTCCACCCAGGCTTCAAGCCATTGCCGCTCTTCACTGGCATGGCTGCTGGCCAGCAGCAGCACCGACCTACCGGCAAAAACCTGCTGCAATAGCTCAAGATGAACGCCATTGACCGGCGGCGGATCGGCATCGAGCTTGGTGGAGCCCAGGGCGCTCACATCGCGGGCCCCCAGACGCCGAAAACGCTCGGCATCGGCCTGGGACTGGGCGAGGCATACCTCCACCCGCGCCAGCAACCAGCCGGCATAAACAGGGAACCGCCGATGCCGCAGGTAGGAGCGTTGACTCATGCGGGCATTGATCAAGTGCAGATGGGGCATCGCCTGCACCAGCTCAGGCCAGAGCTCCGCCTCCGCCAAAACCCCCAGACAGGGCCGCCAAAAGCAGCGAAAGGGCAACAGGGCCAGCCAATGATCTATCGGCACGAATTGGTGAATCGCAGCAGGCGGCAATACCCGGCCAGCCAGGGCGGCGGAGGTGCGTGTCACCGTTGTCACCAGCAGCACTGGCGCTCCAACACCCTGATCCAGCGCTCGCAACACGGGCAAGAGGCTGTTGAGTTCGCCCACACTGGCGGCGTGAAACCACAGCAGCGGACCAGCTGGGCGGCGGCGGCTGGGCCAGCCCAGGCGCTCCCCCAGCCTGCGGGGATCCTCCTTGGCTTGGGCCAGGCGCACCAGCAACAAGATCAGCCAGAACGGGGTCAGGCCAAGGGAGAGCAGTCGATAGAGCCCCAGCAGCAACCAGGCCTTAGCTCGCTTCACGGGCACTCACCAGCCAGGTCTGCCCCATGGCGCAATCGCTCCGCCAGCAGCTCCTGGCGATCCACCAAGCTGTTGTGCAGCCATAGCGGCTCGCCCAGCTGCACTACCACTCGCGACAGGGGCAAGGGCAACACCGACCGGTCCCAGGAGCGCAAGCGATAGCTGCGGGAGCAGGAAACAGAAACCGGCACAATCGGGCAGCCCGATTGCTGGGCAAGATGAATTACCCCACTTTTGACCAACTCAGCCGGACCCTTTGGCCCATCTGGGGTGATGCAAACAGGCTGGCATTGCTGCAGAGCCCGGCGCAGGAAGTGATAGGCCTGCAGGCCACCACGGGTGGAGGAACCCTCCACCACCTCCAAACCGCGTAAGCGCACTGCCACGGCAACGATCTGGGCATCCCGATGGCTACTGAGCAGCACAGCCACCCGGCGCCGATCAAAGCGACGCAATAGGGGGATAAAAAAAGCGTGGCGATGCCAGAGGGCATAAATCACTGCGGCTCCCTGTTCCTGAACCAACCGATAGGTGTCGGGATGGGCCTGAATGCGGATCCGCGAGGTACGCACAAACAGCTCCCCGTAGCAATTGAGCGCAGCGCCGGCAAGGCTGGCCAGCAGTCGGTTATTGAGCAGGGTTCGTTTTTTCACCAAAACGGCCCATCAAAAAACCCTACAGACCTGCCGAAAACGGCAATTCTGCAGGGAATCAAGAATCAGATCGGAAGCCAAATCAGGCGGAACCAACGCCCACGTATGAGCCGTAGAAAAACAGCCCAACAACAAAAATTACTGCCATGCCGCCGGCCGTTGCGACCAGCCAAAGGGGCAAAACCCCTTCGGTCCAGCGAGAGCGCCAAGCAACTGCAGGACGACCATCCGGCAGACGATCTGGAATCCGGCCATCAGGCAGGTTGGACTTCTTGCCGCTCATCGGGAGCTCTCCGGGTTACGTGAAGAGGGGTCAGTTAAAGAAATAGCTTGAAAAAAGGATGCCGATCGTGAAAACGAACAACAGGCCCAGAAACAAGCTGGTGCGGTTTAGTTCAACCGGCAAATTATTGGGATTAGGAGAGCGTTGCATGGCTGACGAGCGATTACCGACTCAGCGGCGAACAAATTGCATAGCCGCAAGACATCCCAGGAAAAAGACCGTGGGAACGCCGAGGGCATGAACCGACAGCCACCGAACCGTGAAGATCGGATAGTTGCGGGGAGTGGTGGAAACAGGTGCTTGGGTCATGGCTTATTGCAAGCGCTGGTCAAGTTGGGTCTTGCCCTCGTAACGCCGGCTCACCACTGGAGCTTTGCTCTCCTGAGCCTGAAAATAGGCGTCAGGGCGAGGGGTTCCAAAGGCGTCATAGGCCAAGCCCGTAGAAACGAACATGAAGCCGGCCAAAAAGATGGCGGGCAGAGTAACCGCATGGATTACCCAGTAACGAATGCTCGTGATGATCTCGAAGAACGGGCGTTCTCCAGTTGAGCCGGCAGCCATAGCGACAAGCGTTCAGCTCGTTGATCTTAAGGGTGAGGCGGGGGAGGACGGGGCCGGAGCGGCCCCTTGGTTACAGAAGTTGGCGGCCGCAGCAGCTGGACGGAGCGGGATCAGCCCACCCAGCGCAGCAGGGATCCCCGTTCACCAAGCACGAAGCCCTTGCCGTCTGACTTAAAGCTGATGCGGGTGAAGTTGGAGGGCTGCTGGGCGCCCACCGGATCTTTCTGCCAGCTTTTGCCACCATCGCTGGACATCAACAAGGTGCCGCTGCCGCCGCCTGTCCAGATCGAGCCATCAGGGGCCCAGGCCATGTCGAGATAACCGAAGCCATTCGTGATCGGCACCACCGCCTTGCCCCACTCCTCAACGTTGCTGGCATCTGGGTTGAAGCGGATCTGGGCTCCACGGGCCAACATCCAGAGGGAGCCGTCGGGCTGGAAGCCCATCGACTGGAGCCGCTGGCTGCTCATCCGTTGGTGGGGCTGCCAGGTGCCATCCCCTGGCTTCCAAGTGGAGAAGAAGTTGCCCAGGCCGCTGACGCTTACATAACGACCATCGCCAAAGCGGCGCAGCTCCCGCACGGCCCCGGCAGCGTCATCCACATCGGCTTGCCAATTGGTGCCGCCATCACGGGTTTGGTAGATCGCTCCCACATTGGTGGCCAGCTCGGCCTGATTTGGCCCGAGAGCCGTGATCAAGTAAGGCTCACCTGGCAGCTTGGTATCTAGGAAAAGACGACTCCAGTTTTGGCCGCCGTCCGTGGTGTGCAGCAACAAACCAGGCTGGCCGGCAATCCAGCCCTCATCGCCGCGGAAATCAAGGCTGATCAAACGGAAGTTTTCCTCTTCCGGCAGATCGAGGGCCCGCTCAGCCCAGCTGGCACCGCCATCGTTGGTTTCCAGTATCAACCTGTTGCTACCCACCAGGAAGCCGTGGCGGTCATCGGTAAATGCCACATCCAGGGGATTGGCCTTTGTGGCCAAAGGCACGGCTTGCCAGGGGCTTGCGGCTGCCACAGGCAACCCGGTGGTGACACAGCCGGAGAGGCCAAAGCCCAGCCAAGCAACGAGCAGCAAGCTCACTAGGGGCCGCATTAGGGCCTGAAGCTTGCGGAACAGGGGAAGACTGGTCATCAGCGCAGGGAGTAGAGGGAGAGGAAGAAGGCAAAAGCCAAAGCGAAGCCCCCGAAGATCAAGACATTCTTCTGGCCTGGGGTGAGCTTGTTGACGCCCAACCCGAAGTTGAGGTTTTCCTCGAAGCCGCTGGGCTTGTTGCGGGGCCCGATGTCCTTAAAGGCCCCCACCCGACTGCGGCAGACGGGGCAGCGGAAGCCGATCGGATCAAGCTGGCTAAAGGGCGTGCCGGGGGCTATGGCCAGCTTGCGCACCCCCTCATCCGGGTCGTAGACGAAACCGCAGCTGCGGCATTCAAATCGGTGCGTATCTGGATCCTCCACAGGATCAACTGACGGATCAACTGACAGCGCCTCTTCCGCTTGGGGGCCTGGCTCGGCCTCCACAACCTCCCTGGATTCGGTAACTCCGCTGGCTTCGGGCTGGGGCCCAGGCACTTGATCAGAACTCATCCCTGGGCCTCAGGTGGTCCAGCCACTTTATCGGTGCCACCCCAGGGCCCGGGCACAGATGCCAGACTGAACGGCAGGTTGGTATGGCTCGAATGTTCGTGCTCTCCGGCTACGACGCTTTTGTTGGCTTCCTGCTGATTTCAGCGGCGGTGCCAGTGCTGGCGTTGCTGGCCAACAAATTGCTGTCACCCCAGAGCCGCAAAGGCGAGCGCGAGCTCACCTACGAATCGGGCATGGAGCCGATTGGCGGCGCCTGGATTCAATTCAATATCCGCTACTACATGTTTGCCTTGGTCTTCGTCATCTTTGACGTGGAGACCGTCTTTCTTTACCCCTGGGCCGTGGCATTTCACCGCCTTGGCCTGCTGGCCTTTATCGAAGCCCTTATTTTCATCGCCATCCTGGTAGTGGCCCTTGCATACGCCTGGCGCAAAGGCGCCCTTGAGTGGAGCTGAACCCATGACCAACACACCCTCAATAGAAGCTTTAAAGGATCTGCGGGCGGCTAGCTGCAACCCGGTTGGCACGCCAACGATCACCTCGGATCTCTCCGAAAATGTCATCCTCACCACCCTGGATGACATTCACAACTGGGCGCGCCTCTCGAGTCTCTGGCCCCTGCTTTACGGCACCGCTTGCTGCTTCATCGAATTTGCCGCCCTGATTGGCTCCCGCTTCGATTTCGACCGCTTTGGTCTAGTGCCCCGCTCCAGTCCACGCCAGGCCGACCTGCTGATCGTGGCCGGCACCGTGACCATGAAAATGGCCCCTGCCCTGGTGCGTCTCTATGAGCAGATGCCTGAGCCGAAATATGTGATCGCCATGGGCGCTTGCACCATTACCGGCGGCATGTTTTCCGCCGATTCCACCACCGCCGTGCGGGGCGTGGACAAGTTGATACCCGTAGATCTCTACCTGCCCGGCTGCCCTCCTCGCCCGGAAGCAATCTTTGATGCGGTGATCAAACTGCGTAAAAAAGTTGGCAACGAAGCCTTGGTCGAGCGCGGCAATTTGCAGCAATCGCACCGCTATTGCACGGTCTCTCACCAGATGAAAGCGGTGGCCCCGATCGTGAATGGCCAATACTTAGCGGCCGAAACCCAAAGACAGGCCCTAGCCGCCGCCAGCTCCCTTCCCATGCCCGCACCAGCTGCGGCCATCCCTGCACCAGTCGAAGCCTGAGCACCTCCTCCACGCCTGCCATGCCTGACGCAATCCAAACCAACGCCGGCGACAACTCCAGCAGCACGGCGCTTGAAACCCCAGCTCCCGGCGCGGTTGGCAGCTGGCTTTCCAGCCAGGGTTTTGATCATCTTGCGCTTGGCTGCGACCATCTCGGCATCGAAATGATCGGCGTGGAAGCAGTGTTTCTGCCCGTAATAGCTACGGCCCTCAAAAGCCAAGGTTTCGATTACCTGCAATGCCAAGGGGGCTACGACGAAGGGGCAGGTGGCCGGTTGGTGAGCTTCTACCACCTGGTCAAGCTTGCAGCCCTTTCAGATCGCTGTACTGCTGGAGTGATGCCCCCAGGGGAAGCCCCTGAAGAAGTGCGCATCAAGGTATTTCTGGAGCGCGACGGCGATCTCACCATTCCCACTCTTTATGGCCTTTTCCGCGGTGCCGACTGGCAGGAGCGGGAAACCTTCGACATGTACGGCATTCAGTTTGCTGGCCACCCCCATCCCAAGAGGCTGTTGATGCCGGAAGACTGGAAAGGCTTTCCGATGCGCAAGGACTACGTGCAGCCCGATTTCTACGAAATGCAGGACGCCTACTAGGACGCGGAGCCGCTGCCACGCTGGTGATTACGGTAAAAACGCATCACCGCTATGGCGACGCTGCGGGGATCATGGCGCAACGTGGCCGTAGGCCTAGCTCCTTGGAGCGGTGCCAACATCACTTCGTAGCCCTGGCGGCGCAGCTGGCGCGTATCACAGGCCACCGGCTCGGCTCCCTGGTGCCGGTAATGGTCAATCAAGGCGGAATCGCCCAGATCCTCCTGGGCGAGCACGGCGGTGAATAGTCGCTCCTCCACCCCGAGGCTGGCCAATTGGGCCTCAAGGGCCCGCAAATGTCCCTCTACATCGAGCCCATCGGTTTCGCCCGGCTGGGTCATCAGGTTGCAGATGTAAAGGCGCGGTGCCTTGCTGCGACGGATGGCCTGCACCAGCTCGGGTACGAGCAGGTTGGGCAGCAATGAGGTGTAAAGGCTGCCCGGGCCAAGCACGATCAAATCGGCATTTGCGATGGCCTCCAGGGCTCGGGGTAGGGCCGGAGGTCGCTCTGGCGTGCAGCCCAGCCGCACGATTGGGCTGGAGGCGTGGCCAATCTTCGACTCGCCTTCGATCCGTTCGCCGTTCTCAAGCTCAGCCCACAAACGCACGTCAGCGTTGGTGGCGGGCACCACCTGCCCCTGCACCGCCAACACCCTGCTGCTGGCGGTGATGGCCGATTCGAGATTGCCAGTGATCGCCGTGAGGGCTGAAAGGAATAAGTTGCCGAAGCTGTGGCCCTCCAGACCGCTGCCGGCCTTGAAGCGGTATTGGAACAACCGGGTCAGCAGGGGTTCCTCCCGAGCCAGGGCCGCCAGGCAGTTGCGGATGTCGCCGGGTGGTTGCACGCCCAGCTCCCGCCGCAGCACCCCGCTGCTGCCGCCGTCATCAGCAACCGTAACGATGGCCGTGAGATTGCTGCTGTAGCGCTTTAGTCCACTGAGCAGGGTGGAAAGGCCGGTGCCGCCGCCAATGGCGACGATGCTTGGGCCGCGGTTGAGGCGCCCCTGAGCCAGCAGGGCATCCACTAACAATGTGTCCTTTTCCGGGGCCAAAGCCTGCTGAATGGAACCGAAACTGCGGCTCTGGCCCAGCCAGATCAGCACAGCTCCAACCAGCAACACCAACGGCCCCGTGAACTTGCGAGGCAACACCCCGGTGACCTGAGCCAGCAGCCATTGAATACTGGAGAGCATCCAGTAGATCGGCTGCAAATCGGCCCAAACCGCGGCGCCGAGCAGGGCCACCAATAAGCCCAACCCGGAGGTGAGCACCCAGCGCTTCACCACCAGACCTGGCTGCAACCAGCGGGCCGCTCGCCGGGAGCGACTCATCAGGTCCTTGCGGCGCAGATCTCCGCGGCCCAGCCAACCCGGTTTCGGCAGCGGTCGGCGGGAGCGCCGCAATCGAGAAACCGGAGCGGAGGAGCGCAAAGGGCGGGGGAGGACGCTGCCTCAATTGGCTGAACTTTAAGGAGTGCCATCGGCACCGCAAACAGCCAGGATGGAAACTTCTTCATAGGCTCCCTCTGGCTTCCTCAGCACCACCGCTGGCCGCAATGGAGAACCTCAGCGTGCGCTGGGGCAGCCGCTGCATCCTTAACCAGGTAAATCTGCAGATCGCCGCCGGCGAGCGCCTAGTGGTGGTTGGGCCTTCCGGAGCGGGCAAGTCAACCATCCTGCGTCTGCTGGCAGGACTGCAGCTGCCCAGCAGCGGCAGCTTGAGTCTCCATGGCATCCCTCAGACCTATTTGCGCCTAGATCAGCGTCAGCCTCAGGACGTACGACTGGTGTTTCAGAACCCGGCACTACTTGGCTCCTTAACCGTGCGTGAAAACGTCGGCTTCCTGCTCTATCGCCATGGCCGGCTAGCTGAACGAGAGATACGAGAGCGAGTGGGCGCAGCACTGCATGCGGTGGGGCTGCAAGGCATCGAGGAGCAAATGCCTGCGGAGCTCAGCGGCGGCATGCAGAAGCGGGTCAGCTTTGCCCGGGCCCTAATCGACGACCCGGCCAAGCCAAATGAACAGATGCCCCTGCTGCTGTTCGACGAACCCACGGCCGGCCTGGATCCGATTGCTTGTACCCGAATCGAAGATCTAATCGTGCGCACCACGGAAGTAGCTCGGGCCACCTCTGTGGTGGTGAGCCATGTGCACAGCACCATCGAACGCTCTGCGGAACGGGTTGTGCTGCTGTACGACGGCCAATTCCGCTGGAGCGGCACGGTTGAGGAATACCGCAGCTGCGGCGATCCCTACGTGGCGCAGTTCAGGAGCGGTAGTCTGCGCGGACCGATGCAACCTGCGGAGCTCTGAATCCATGCGCCGCAGCATCCGCGAAGCCGTTGTCGGCTTCTCCCTGTTAGCCGCTATCAGCAGTGCCGTAGGTCTCTCCTTCTGGTTGCGCGGCATCTCCCTAAGCAGGCAAAACTGGAGTGTCAAAGCCAGCTTCGCCGAAGCATCTGGCCTGGCAGAGCGCTCGCCTGTGACCTACAGAGGAGTTTTAGTTGGCAGCGTGCGGCGCGTAACCGTGACACCCGAGGCGGTGGTTGCTGAGCTGGAAATTAACCATGGCGACCTAAATCTGGCGCGGCCTACCAGGGCGGAAATTGGCGAAGCCTCCTTACTTGGGGGCGAAGCCGAAGTTGCCCTGATCAGCAGCGGCCCGCCCTTGCCGCCAGGCTCTGCCAACCCACGCTCCAAGTCCTGCAATTCGACCGTAGCCATCTGCAATGGCGCCAACATCGAGGGACTTCAGGGGCCAAGTCTCACCAGCGTGACCACGCTGATGCACAAAATGCTGGTTGAAACAGACCAGATGAAGCTGCTCAACAAGGTCTCAACCGCCGCCAGCAGCTTCGATCGCACCGCCAAGGACACTTCCAACTTCATGAAGGAAGGCCAGTCCCTGGCCAAGGAGCTCGAATCGACGGTGAAAGCGGCCCAGCCCACGATCACCAATCTCAACAGCAGCAGTGACCACCTGCGCCGGATTATCGCCGCCCTAGACAATCCCCAGACCCTGAAGGAGCTGAAGGCCACCGTCAGCAATGCCGAGCAGCTCACCGCCAAATGGAATTCAGTTGGGGGCGATGTGACCAAACTCACCGACGATCCCCGCTTCATGGACGGCATCCGCAGCGTGGCCGTTGGCTTGGGCAAATTCTTCGATGAGCTGTACCCGGCCCAGACCGACGTCGCCCGGGACAAGGCCGCCCGAGAGAAGGCCACGCAGACAAAGCCCTAAATCCCGTTGATCGCCTCCATGGCGATGGCAGCGATGGCCTGATCGCTGGCCTTGGGTAGTTGCACGTACTTGCCGCCGGCCGCCTCAGCCAGGTCCTTGCCCATGCCGCTGCCGATGAACTTGCGCTCGGTGTCGATCACCAGCAGCTTGATACCTAGGGCCCGATACTTGCTGGCCACCTGCTTCACCTCCTCCTTGAGGTCCACCGGCTCCTCGCCCTCCAGCTGGGGTTGACCCAGGGAGCGACTGAGGGGCACGTTGCCGCGGCCATCGGTGATCGCTACCACCACCACCTGGCCCAGATCGCCCGTGGCCAAAGCGTTGGCCCCCACCCGGGCGGCCTGGGAGAGCCCGTGGGCAAGGGGTGAGCCGCCTCCGCAGGGCATCGCCTCCAGACGCCGGCGCGCAGCGGTGATCGAGCGGGTGGGGGGCAGCAGCACCTCGGCCTGCTCGCCGCGGAAGGGAATCAGGGCCACTTCGTCGCGATTTTCGTAGGCCTCGGTGAGCAAGCGAATCACGGCCCCCTTAGCGCTCTGCATGCGATTGAGAGCCATCGAGCCGCTGGCATCCACCAGGAAGATCACCAGGGCACCGGCCTTGCGCTGCAGCTGTTTGGCGCGCAGGTCACCGTCTTCCACGATCACCTTGCGATGGGGCTGCCGCTCACGGCGAGATTTCTGATAAGGGGCGGCCGCCCGCAGGGTGGCATCGACAGCGATGCGCTTCACCGGGCCGCGGGGCAGCATCGGCTTCACATAGCGGCCTCGAGAATCGCTGAACACCACCGCCCTGCTGCCACTGCCGCCGCTCTTGGCCTTGGCCGAGGCGAACAGCAACAGATCCGGATCTATGGCGATGGCCTCCGGATCCAGCAAAAATTCCTCAGGCACTTGGGGCGGCGCCTGATCTTCGGGGCTGTCGTCTTGGGATTCGTCTTCTTCAGATTCGCCGTCTTCAGGTTCGTCTTCTTTGGGACTTTCGTCTTCTTGACCGTCTTTGTCTTGCTCGGGCTCCTGCTGGTTGTCTGGCTGGTCGGGATCCTCCGGCGGCTGCTCCCCCTGGGGCGGTGTTGTCTCTCCCTGGGGCGGAGGTGGGGGTTCAAGAGGCTGGTCGGGATCGGGGGGCGGCATTTGCAGGGCACGAGGTGCAATCACCAGGCGCACTGCTACTTGAAGATCGTCGGCCTCGACTCGATCGCGGCCGCTGAGGGCTGCATGGGCCCGGGCCACCCGCACGGCATAGAGCTCGCTGCGATGGCCCTCGACCCCACCCCGCAAAGCCTCATTCACCAGATAAACGATCTGCTCGCGGGCAATCTGCACATCCGGTAGCCACTGCCGCGCCAGCAGCAGCTGGGTGGCCAGGGCATCGGTTTCCTCCTGCCAGCGTGCACCGAAGTCGGTGCTGGATTCGGCCTGATCCATCGCCGAGCGGGTGATTTCCACCCGCTGCTCAAGCTCCAGCACCTGATTGGCACTTAGGCAGATGGCGAAGCGATCGAGCAGGTGATCGCGCACCGGCCCCTCCTCAGGATTGAAGGTGGCGATCAGCAAACAGCGACAAGGATGGCTAAGGCTGAGGCCCTCCCGCTCGATCCGGTTTTCGCCGCTGCCCACCGCCGCCAACAACAGGTTGGTGACGTTGTCGTCAAGCAGGTTGAGCTCGTCAACGTAGAGCACACCCCGATGGGCTTCAGCCAGCAGCCCTGGCTGAAAAACAGCCTGGCCACTGGTCAGCGAAGCCGTCACATCGACCGAGCCCACCAGCCTGTCTTCGGTGATGCCCAACGGCACCTGCACGAAGGGCGCCGGCACCACTGCGGTTGGCAACAGGGCGCTGGTATCCGCTCCCGTGGGATCGGCACCCAATTCGGTAAGCCGAATGCAGGTTGCCTCGTCCCAGTCATCGGGCCTCTGGGGATCGATGTTGAGGGCCTGGCCGCCCACATCGAGCACGTCGATCGGCGGCAGCAGGGCATGCAGACCGCGAGCCAACACCGACTTGCCAGTGCCACGACCACCGGCGATCACCACCCCGCCCAGGCCTGGATCGACCGCGGCCAGCAGCAGAGCCAACTTGAGGGTGCCGTGGCCAGTGATGGCGGCGAGGGGAAAGGCCCTACTGGCAACTCCGCTTGCAACCATGGGAGGGCTAAGACCCGATTCACGTGCCAGCCAGTCTCGCTGATCAGCCCAGAGGCAGTGAAGCGGCAACCCTGGCCATCGCCCTAGGCGCCAACCTGCCCAGCCGCTGCGGTGGCCCGATCGCCACCCTGATCGCCGTGCGGCCCCTGCTCGAAGCCAGCCTGCGCCAGTGGGGCCAGGGCCTCAGCTCGGGGCCTACCGGCTTCCGCTGGTCTCCCCTGTTTGAGACCGAACCCGTAGGCGGCCCCCCAGGCCAGCCGCCTTATATCAATGCGGTCCTAGTGGTGGACGGCCTGGTGGCAGGGCTGGGAGCTGACGGGGCAAGGGCAGCAGCCGCTGAGGATCTACTGGAGCAATTGCAAGCGCTGGAGCATGACTTCGGCCGGGAGCGTCAGGCGCGCTGGGCCCCCCGCAGCATCGACCTCGACCTGCTCTGGTGGGGGGATCTGAGCTGCCACACCCCCCGCCTCCAGTTGCCCCACCCGCTTTGGCGGCAGCGAGACTTTGTGCTGGCGCCGCTAGCTGCCCTGGCAGGCCTGGCCCCAGAACCTGGCTGCGCGGTGATAGCGCTAGCAGGCAGACCCGGCTGGCCCGAGCAGCTGGGGTAGCCCTGCGCGATGCTGGCCCCACCGACTCGCGACACGCCCAGCCATGGCGCCCCTCCCCGCTCCTGAGCCCTCGCGTCACCTGGAAACCACCGCGGTGCTCGATGCCCGCAAGATCCGCTTTGAGGTCAACCGCGTCGAGCTGCCGATGGGCGTGGTGGGCACTTTTGGCTTGATCCGCCACCCCGGCGCCTCCCTGGCGGTGCCGGTGCTCGAGGACGGCCGGGTGGTGGTGCTGCGCCAGTACCGCTTCGCTGTGGCCACCCGGCTGCTGGAATTTCCGGCCGGCACCCTCGATGAGGGCGAAGATCCCCTCAGCACCATGCAGCGGGAGCTGCAGGAGGAGGCCGGCTACAGCGCCAGCCGCTGGGATCCCCTGGGGGCGATGCTGCCCTGCCCGGGCTACTCGGATGAGGTGATTCACCTGTTCCTGGCCCGCGAGCTCAGCCCCCTGGCCGAGCCACCCGCCGGCGACGACGACGAAGACCTGGAGGTGCTGCTGATGGAGCCCGGCGAACTGGATGCGGCCCTGGCCAGCGGCGACGAATACCTCGACGGCAAAAGCGTCACCGCCTGGCTGCGGGCCAAGCAACTGCTGGGGATCTAATGGCTCCGGAGCGCTGGCTGTTTTGGCATCGCCGCGATCTGCGCCTGGCCGACAACCGGGGCCTGGCGACCGCGGCCGCCGCCACCCCTGCCGTGACCGGGGTGTTCGTGCTGGATCCCACCATCCTCTCGGATCCCAACATGGCCCCAGCACGGCTGTGGTTTCTTTCTGAGAGCCTGCGGGAGCTGCAGCAGGCCTGGCAGCAGGCCGGCAGCAGGCTGGTGGTATTGCGTGGTGATCCAGCCGAGCTGCTGCCCCGCCTGGCCGCTGGCCTGGGCGCCGCGGTGGTGGCCTGGAACAAGGATGTGGAGCCCTTCGGCCGCGAGCGCGACCGGCGGGTGGCGCGGGCGCTGCAGGCGGAGGGGCGCAAGGTGCTGGCCGACTGGGACCAGCTCCTGGTGGCGCCGGAAGCCCTCAAAACCGGCGCCGGCGATCCCTACCGGGTGTATGGCCCCTACTGGCGCAGCTGGCGCCGACGGGTGGAGGAGGCCAGCGCCCTGGGTTCGGCCGCCTCGGGTGGCCTGGATCCCCTGCCGGCTCCGAGCGCCCTGATTGATTGCGAGTCCGCCCAGCTCAGCGGGCTGCCACTGGTGAGCCCCGAGCTGGAGCACGGATTTGAAGGTGCTGAGCTCTGCCCCTGCCGTCCTGGCGAAAAAGCGGCCCAAGGGCAGCTGGCAGCCTTCTGCGATGGCGATGGCCGCTCCATTGCGCTGCTTGGCTACGAACCGGGACGCAACATCCCCGGCGAAGCGGGCACCTCAGGGCTCAGCGCCGCCCTCAAGTTCGGCACGCTCAGCCCCCGCCAGGCCTGGGCCGCCGCCCAGCAGGCCCGGCCGCTGACCCGCAGCGAGGAGGAGCTGCACTCAATCCAGGTGTGGGAGCAGGAGCTGGCCTGGCGCGAGTTTTACCAGCAGGCACTTTTTCACTTTCCCGAGCTGGCCGAAGGGCCCTACCGGCCCCAGTGGCGCGCCTTCCCCTGGGACAACGACAGCGGCTGGTTTGAAGCTTGGCGCGAGGGCCTCACTGGCATGCCAATCATCGACGCCGCTATGCGCCAGCTAAATGAGAGCGGCTGGATGCACAACCGCTGCCGCATGATCGTGGCCTCCTTCCTGGTGAAGGACCTGATCTGCGACTGGCGCTGGGGCGAGGCGGCCTTCATGGCGCGCCTGGTGGATGGCGATCTGGCCGCCAACAACGGCGGCTGGCAGTGGAGCGCCAGCAGCGGCATGGACCCCAAACCGCTGCGCATCTTCAACCCGGCCACCCAGGCAGGCAAGTTTGATCCCGAGGGCACCTATATCCGCACCTGGCTGCCGGAGCTGCGGCACGTGGCCACCCGCGACCTGATCAGTGGGGAGATTGCCCCGCTGGAGCGCCGCGGCTACCCGGCCCCGTTGGTGAACCACAAAATTCAGCAGGCCCGCTTCAAAGCGCTTTACGCCACGATCAAGGGCTGAGCCAATACAGCGCGCAGCACCTCGATCACCCGCTGCTGCTGCTCGCCGCTGAGCTCCGGAAAGATCGGCAGGCTCAGCACCTCGGTGCAGAGACGCTCTGTCACCGGTAGGGATCCGGGCCCGTAGCCCAGTTCCGCGTAGGCCGGCTGGCGGTGGATTGGGATTGGGTAATAGATGATCGTGCTGACGCCGGCCTCCTGAAGCTGCTGCTTGAGCCAGTCGCGGCAGCAGGCCTGCGGCAAGCCGAAAGCAGCGCTGTCGGCGGAGGGGGTGCAGCTGAACTCACCGCCGCAGGCCATGACGCCGGCGGAGCAGGCCGGCACCCGCAGCACGAACTGGTTCCAGCTATGGCCCTCGGGACCGACCTCGGGCAGGCAAACGCCGGACAGGGCTGCCAGGTGCTCGTGGTATTTGCTAGCGATGGCGCCACGGTGATTCACCCAGCGCGGCAGGTGGGGCAGCTTGACATTCAGGACTGTCGCCTGGATGGCGTCAAGGCGGCTGTTGTAGCCAAGGGCGGTGTGCAGATAGCGGCGGGGCATGCCATGCACCGCCAGCTCCCGGATGACCTGGGCCAGCTCGGCATCGCGGCAGGTGATCGCCCCTCCATCGCCAACAGCGCCAAGATTCTTGGTGGGGAAGAAACTGAAACAGCCCACATCTCCCCAGCTGCCCACGGGCCGGCCCGCCCAGCTGGCACCGCTGGCCTGGGCACAATCCTCGACCACCTTGAGGCCATGGCGTTCAGCGATGGCACACACCCGCTCCATGTCCACGGGCCGCCCGAACAGGTGCACAGGCAGCAGGGCCCGGGTAGCCGGCGTGATCGCCGCTTCCAGCTGATCGAGATCGATCAGGTAGCTGCTCTCCTCCACATCCACAAACACCGGCGTGGCGCCCACGGCGCTGATCGCTTCGGCGGTGGCGAAAAAGCTGAAGGAAGCAGTGATCACCTCATCGCCAGGACCGATGCCCAAACCCCGCAGGGCCAGGATCAGGGCATCGGTGCCGCTGTTGCAGCCGATGGCGTGGGGCACGCCACAGGCCGTGGCGAAGTCGGTTTCAAAGCGGGAAATCGTGGCGCCGCCGATGTACTGACCACTGCGCAAAACCTCGAGCACAGCCTGATCCAGAGCTGCGCCCAGCTCCTGAATCTGCTCGCTGAGGCTGAACGGGGGCACTTGCATGGCAAGCAACTTACGTCGCCCACCACGCCATATCGGGGCCAGGATGCCACTTAATCTTGCAGCAGGTATCCGGCCTGTGCCCCCGATTGTGACTCCATTCCGGAGACGTCCTGCCCTCGCCACCGCCCTCGCCATTGGCCTGAGCACCGCTTTCGGCGCCGGGCTACTCAGCGCCTGCGTGCCGGCCCACCGCCACCCCACCTGGGCGATCTATCCGCTGCAGAGGCGGATGGCCCACGACGGCCTAGCAGTGGTGAGTCAGCCCGATGGCTACGGCCTGCACATCTGGATCGACACCGATACCCGCCAGAGCGGCCGCTGCCAACCCCGCTGGAGCGCCGATGCGGCCCGGCTGTTCAACGGCAACGGCACGGCCCCGTTCAGCTCGGGCCTGGCGCCGCGCCAGGAATTCTTCCAAGCCGTCGCCCGCCAGGACGTGCGCCGGGCCCTGCGCCAGCAGAGCCAGGCCCTCTGTCAGCAACAGTCCCCCCGCAGCAGCTTCAGCTGGGTAGAGCCCCCCCGCAACGCCGCCGAAATCAAGCCGGAGCCCTACCCGCTGCTGGAGGAAGCCGACCTGCTCAGCGATCCCAACGCCGTGCTGGAGCAGGAGGAGAGGCTGCTGAACCCCGCCCCCACAGCACCGGCTCAGCCCGGCGCCAGTAGCGACTGAAGCGGCGCAGATCCAGCGGTTCCGGCAGCACCACAAAGGGTTCAGGCTCCAGCACCTGCAGCGGTAACTGGGCGGCAATCTGCTCCCGCAACAGCCCAAAGCGCGGATCCACCGCAGCGCTGGTGACCACGCCATCAGCCCCATGGCGGCGAGCGAAGCTCAGTACCTCCAGGGCCACGTCGCCGTGGCGCAGGGTCACCGGCAGCTCCAGCAGACACTCGTAGAGAAAGCCCAGCCGCTTGAGGCTGAGGCGCTGGGTCTCGATGAGCTCCCGGTCGAACACAAATAGCGCCGGCGCCCCCGGATGGGCCACCAGGGCGGGATTGGCGGGCCCCAGGGCCTCGCCATGGATCCAGAGCACGGGCTTCAGCACGGGCTGGCTCCTGGGAACAGGTCCGCCTGCAACTGCTCGTAGCTGGCCTCAAACGGGCAGGTGCCCTCCGAAGCGGCGGCGCAAGCAGAGCAGTAGCGGCCGGAGCTGAAACGCTCCAGGTTTTCCCGGTTAAACATGTAGGGCTTGCTGCTGAAGCTGGAGGCCACCCACTGCCAGCTGAGGTTGTTGCTGGCCGGATCGCCATCGAGCAGATGCTGCAGAAACCAGCGGGCACCCGCCTGCCACTGGATCCGCCGCCAGTGCACCACGTAGGCCGCCAGCCACATGCGGGCGTGGTTGTGCAGCCAGCCGGTGTGGATCAGTTCACTGGCGAAGCCATCCATGCAGGCCAGGCCGGTGCGGGCCTCGAGCAGATCGTCCGGCAGCGCGGCGGCGTAGCGCTCGGGGGGATGGCCGGTCTTGAGTGGCTCCTGGTCGCGCCAGATGCCATCGCCGAGCTGGCGCCAGAGCCGCTGCCAGTAGTCGCGCCAGCCCAGCTCATTGATTAATTTTTGAGCCGCTACCGGCGGCTGACCCGCAGCGGCCAGCCAGGCAAACACCTCCTCACGCACCTCCACCAGGCTGAGCACTCCATGGCGGATGTAGGGCGAGAGCCTCGTCACCGCCCCATTGAGATGGTTGCGGCTGGGGCCATAGGCGGCCGGATCGATGGCGGCTAGCGCCGCTTCGGCAGCCCGGCGCCCGCCCTGAATGGGACTCAACCCACCTGGGGCCTGGGGAAACAGCTGGCGCAGGGTCGCCTCCATCCCATCGCGATTGGCGAACTGGCGGGGCAGATCGCCGGGTGGGAGAGAATCGCCCGATCGCATCGTTCCGGCTCCTGGCCACTGCTCCCATGCTCCTCGATCTGCGCGGCAAAAAGGCCCTGGTTACCGGCATCGCCAATAACAAGTCGATCGCCTGGGGCATCGCCCAGCAGCTGCATGCCGCTGGGGCTGAGCTGGGAGTGACCTATCTGCCCGATGAGAAGGGCCGCTTCGAGGGCAAGGTGCGCGAGCTCACCGCGCCACTGGCACCCAGCCTGTTCGAGCCCCTAAACGTGCAGGACCCCGCCCAAATCGAAGCCGTGTTTGCGCGGGTGAAGGAGCAATGGGGCTCGATCGACGTGCTGGTGCACTGCCTGGCCTTCGCCGGCAAGGAGGAGCTGATCGGCGACTATTCCGCCATCAGCCCCGAGGGCTTCGGCCGGGCCCTGGAGGTGAGCGCCTACTCCCTGGCGCCCCTGTGCCGCTTCGCCAAACCCCTGTTCAACCCCGGCGGCAGCGTGATCACGCTGAGCTACCTGGGGGCTGAGCGGGCCATCCCTAATTACAACGTGATGGGCGTGGCCAAGGCAGCCCTGGAGGCCTCGGTGCGCTATTTGGCGGCTGAGCTTGGCCCCGAGAAGCAGGTGCGCGTCAACGCCATCAGCGCCGGACCGATCCGCACCCTGGCCAGCAGCGCCATCGGCGGCATCCTCGACATGATCCACAACGTGGAGGCCAAAGCGCCCCTGCAACGCACCGTCACCCAGGAGGAAGTGGGCAGCACCGCCGCCTTCCTGGCCAGCCCCCTGGCCTCCGGCATCACCGGCCAGGTGATCTATGTGGACGCCGGCTACTGCATCACGGGGATGTGAGCGGCACACTGAGCCAAGAGCCCAAGCAGGCCCAGGAGGGCAACCCCATGCGTACCGGCACCATCCACCGCGTCACCGGCGAAACCGACGTGAGCGTAACGCTGGGGCTCGATGGCAGCGGCCGCTGCACGGTGAACACCGGCGTGCCCTTCCTTGACCACATGCTCCACCAGATCAGTAGCCACGGCCTGATCGACCTGGAGATCAAAGCGCTGGGGGACACCCATATCGACGATCACCACACCAACGAAGACGTGGGCATTGCCGTGGGCCAGGCCCTGGCCCTGGCCCTGGGCGAGCGGCGCGGCATCCACCGCTTCGGTCACTTCGTGGCGCCGCTGGATGAGGCCCTGGTGCAGGTGGTCCTCGACTGCAGCGGCAGGCCCCACCTCAGCTACGGGCTAACGATCCCGGCCCAGAAGATTGGCAGCTACGACACCGAGCTGGTCAAGGAGTTCTTCGTGGCGGTGGCCAACAACGCTGGCCTCACCCTGCACATCCGCCAGCTGGAAGGGGTGAATTCCCACCACATCGTGGAGGCCTGCTTCAAGGCGTTCGCCCGGGCACTGCGCCAGGCGACGGAGCTCGATCCGCGCCGGGCGGGTGCGGTACCGAGCAGCAAGGGTGTGCTGGCTTAGGCCTGATCAGGCTCCCGCGACCACAAAAACAGCCCCAGCCGCTCGGCGTCCGCCATCGTCTGCTCAGCATCTAGCAGCAGGGCGCTGCGGGCTTCCCAGGCGATACCTGCCAGCCCCGCCGCCGCGGCCTTGGCCACGGTGGTGGGGCCGATGCCGGGGAGGTCCATGCGCCGGTCCTGGTTGAGCTTGGGGGCCTTGTAGAGCACCCCGGTGCGTCCCGTCTCCGACCGATCGGTGCGGGTGGTCGCCACCCACTCGAGCATGGCGTCGGTGCCGGGCAGGGCTTCGGTGGCCAGGCACAGCCCCTTGGCCACCACCGCTCCCTGGCCCACGTCCACCTGAGAGATGGCCTCCACGATGTAGGCGGCGCGCTCCACATCGGCCCTGTCCAGATCGCTGGGCACCGTGCTGGCATACAGGCCCGGCTCTGGCAGCAGATTTGGCGCCACATCTTCGATGCCCACCACCTTCAGGCCGTGCTCCTCAATGATCTGGGCCAGGGCCCGCAGGGAGGCGTCATCGCCATTGCGCAGCGACGCCAGGATGCGGGGAGCGGCCATCAAGGTGGAGCCCTCAAAGCGCAGCAGGTTGAGCGAGCGCGGCCGCACAAACTTGCCCACCATCACGATCTGCTGAATGCCTCGCTGCTGCAGCGACTTGATGAAGGCGATCGAGCGCTCGAAGAAAAACTCCTCAGCCGCCGGCACTTCCACCTCCAGACCGTGGGGGTAGCAGGCGATATGGGTCCGCCCCGCACGGCTGAGAGCCTCCGAGAGCATCCGAGGCAACACGCCCTCACCAGCAATGATCGCGACGGTCGGATCACCCATCAGGGCCGGGCTTGCTTCACATACGGGGCTACGCCCAGTCAAAGGCCCAACACCCGGGAGTGGACTGCTCTGGTGGACAGGTCCTGTGGCGTCATGGCCTCGGCAGGCCCGCTGCGAGGGCCACGAGGAGGGCTTCAGGAGTGAGCCGCTGATCGGCCTGCTCGCCGCCATCGACCCGCAGATTCTTGAGCCCCACCACCCCGTCTAGCGCCTCCTGCTCGCCGATTACCGCCGCCCAACGGGCCCCGGAGCGGTCGGCCCGCTTGAACTGCTTACCGAAGGCCGCGCCACTGGCATCCCTCTCCACAGCCAGTCCAGCCTGGCGGCAGCGCCGTGCCAGGGCCAGGGCCAGCGCTGCCGCGGCCTCGCCACGGCTAACCACATAGAGATCGAGGGCTGGGGCGGCAGCCACCGAAGCTTCACTCTGGCTGAGCAGCAACACCAGCCGTTCCATCCCGAGGGCCCAGCCGATCGCCGGCGTGGCCGGCCCGCCCAGCTGCTGCACCAGGCCGTCGTAGCGGCCACCACCACACACCGTGGCCTGCGCCCCCAGCTGGCTGCTGGTGATCTCAAAGGCGGTGTGGCTGTAGTAATCGAGGCCCCGCACCAGTCGGGGGTTGAGCACAAAGGGAATGTCCAGGGCTGTGAGGGCCTGCTGCACCGCCGCAAAGCGGGCCTGGCTCGCGTCGCTGAGAGCGGACGCCAGGCTGGGGGCCTCCGCCAGCAGGGCCTGGGTATCGGGGTTCTTGGAATCGAGCACCCGCAGGGGGTTGCTGTGGATGCGGGCCTGGGAATCGGCATCGAGCTGGTCGCGCCGCTGCTCCAGCCAGGCCACCAGCAGCTGGCGGTAGCGGGCCCGGTCTTCGCTGCTGCCGAGGGAATTGAGCTGCAGCTCCAGCCCGCCCACCCCCAGCTCGGCCAGCAGATCCCAGGCCACGGCAATGGCCTCCACGTCACTGCAGGCATCGGCAAAACCGAGCAGCTCGAGCCCGATCTGGTGGAACTGACGCAGCCGGCCCGCCTGGGGGCGCTCGTAGCGGAACATCGGCCCGCCGTACCAGAGGCGCTGGGGGCCCTGGCTCAGCAGGCCGTGCTGGATCGCCGCCCGCACTACCGACGCCGTGCCCTCCGGCCGCAGGGTGCAGCTGCGCTCACCCCGGTCGAGAAAGGTGTACATCTCTTTGCCCACCACGTCGGTGGCCTCGCCGATGCCGCGGGCAAACAGCTCGGTGACCTCCAGCAGGGGGGTGCGGATCTCAGTAATGGCACTGCGGCGGAAGTGCTCGCGGGCCGTAGCTTCCACGTGCTGCCACAGGCGAATCTGCTCTGGCAGCAGATCGGCCATGCCACGCAGGCTCTGCAGCGATGCCAAACCGAAAGCAGCAAGTGGGGTGAGTCTGCCTGCCGGCGCTCAGGCGTAGCTGGCTTGATACCAACGGGCGAAGCGTTCAACCCCCACCTCGATCGAGGTGGAGGGACTGAAACCCACCCAGGCCTCGAGCAAGCTCGTATCGGCGGCGGTGGCCTCCACATCGCCGGGCTGCATCGGTTGCAGGTCGCGGATCGCCTGCCGACCTAAGGCCCGCTCGAGCAGATCAATGAAATACAGCAGCTCGACCGGCTGGCTGTTGCCGATATTGAACAAGCGATGCGGGGCCCAGCTGGTGGCAGGGTCTGGCGCCGCGGAGTCAAACCTGGGATCGGCGCTGGCCGGCTTATCGGCGCAGGCGATCACCCCGGTCACGATGTCGTCGATGTAGGTGAAATCGCGGCGCATGCGGCCCTGGTTGAACACCCGGATCGGCTCCCCCGCCAGGATCGCCTTGGCAAACAACATCGGCGCCATGTCGGGCCGGCCCCAGGGGCCGTACACGGTGAAAAAGCGCAGCCCCGTAGCCGGCAGCCCATAAAGGTGGCTGTAGGTGTGGGCCATCAATTCATTGGCTTTCTTAGTGGCCGCGTACAGGCTCACCGGATGGTTCACGGACTGATGTTCAGTGAACGGCAGGTTGGTGTTGCCGCCATACACCGAGCTACTGGAGGCGTACACCAGATGCACAACGCCGTGGTGGCGGCAGCCTTCGAGGATTGCGCCAAACCCCACCAGGTTGCTCTGCAAGTAAGCACCAGGATTTTCCAGGGAGTAACGCACCCCGGCCTGGGCGGCCAAGTGAATCACCAGTCGGGGTCGTTCGCGGGCGAAGATATCCGCGATGGCAGATCCATCCTCCAGCTCGAGACGCTGAAAGCTCCAGGACTCCCTGGGGGCAGAGGCCTCGATCCGGCTCAGCCGGGCCTGCTTCAAGGCAGGGTCGTAGTAACTGTTGAGGTTATCGATCCCCACCACCCGTTCACCCCGGGCCAAAAGCCGCTCACACACCGCCGCACCGATAAAGCCGGCCGCACCGGTCACCAGCACGGGGCGACTCATGGATCCAACATCTCCCGGAAGTAGGCGATCGTGGGCTCCAGCCCCTGCTCCAGCGCCACCGTCGGCTGCCAGCCCAGCTCCTGTTGCGCCAGCTCGATAACCGGTTGCCGTTGCAGGGGATCATCCGCCGGCAGCGGTTCACAGGTGAGCGGCAAGTCGGGGTTGATGCGCGCACGCACCAGCTCGGCCAGCTGGCGGATCGTGAATTCACCGGGGTTGCCGATGTTGATCGGGCCGGTGTGGCTGCCGTTCATCAGCCGGATCAGGCCCTCCACCAGATCATCCACATAGCAAAAGCTGCGCGTCTGGCTGCCATCGCCATAAAGGGTGAGCGGCTGGCCTTTAAGGGCCTGCACGATGAAGTTGCTCACCACCCGGCCGTCATCGGGCAGCATCCTTGGCCCATAGGTGTTGAAGATCCGCGCCACCCGGATCTCCACCCCATGCATGCGCCGGTAGTCGAAGCACAGCGTTTCAGCGATCCGCTTGCCCTCGTCGTAGCAGCTGCGGATGCCGATCGTGTTCACACAGCCCCGGTAGCTCTCGGGCTGGGGGTGCACCTCCGGATCGCCATACACCTCGCTAGTGCTGGCCAGCAGCAGCCGCGCCCCCACCCGCCGCGCCAAGCCCAGCATGTTGTAGGTGCCCAGGAAGCTGGTTTTGGCGGTTTTGATCGGGTTGTGCTGGTAGTGCACCGGTGAGGCCGGGCAGGCCAGGTGCCAGATCCGGTCCACCTCCAGGCGGATCGGATCGGTGACGTCGTGACGGATCAGCTCAAAGCGCGGGTGGCCAATCCACTGGGCCACATTCGCCTTACGGCCAGTGAAAAAGTTGTCGAGGCAGATCACCTCCTCGCCAGCTTCCATCAGCCGGTCCACCAGGTGCGAGCCCACAAAACCGGCGCCGCCGGTGATCAGGTTGCGGGGGAGGGAAGCGGGCATGGCTCAGCCCTCCCCCACGGTCCACACCTGCAGCCCCGCGGCACGGGCTAAGGCGCCGTCGGCCTTAGCGCGAGCATCAAACAGCCAGGCCGGCTGGCGCATCACCGCCGCCACCTGCGGCCAGTCGATCACAGCAAACTGCTGCCATTCGGTAAGCAGCAGCAGGGCATCGGCGCCGCTGGCCGCCTGCTGCACCTCCGGCACATGCTGCCAGCTGCCATCTCCGTCGCCCTTGCCAGCGCCGGGCGATTGACCCAGATCCTGAGCTATCTGGCTGTCGCTCACCTTGGGATCGACGATCTGCAGCACCGCTCCCTCCTCCAGCAGGTCCCGGCAGATACGGATCGCCGGTGATTCCCGCGTGTCATTGGTATCAGCTTTAAAAGCAAAACCCAGCACGGCGATCCGCTTGCCGCTCACCGTTCCAAAAAGCCTGCTTATCACCAGCCGGGCTATGCGCTGCTGCTGCCAGTGGTTCAACGTCACCACCTGCTCCCAGTAGGCCGCCACCTCCTCCAGCCCGTAGTGGCGGCACAGGTACACCAAATTCAAGATGTCCTTCTGAAAGCAGCTGCCGCCAAAACCCGGACCAGCCTGCAGAAACTTCTCGCCAATGCGGCTGTCGGCGCCAATCGCCCGGGCCACCTCGCGCACGTTGGCGCCAGTGGCCTCACAAAACGCCGCAATGCTGTTGATCGAGCTGATCCGCTGCGCCAAAAAGGCATTAGCCGTGAGCTTGGAGAGCTCGCTGCTCCAGAGGTTGGTGCGCAGGATCTTCTGGGGCGCCACCCACTGGCCGTAAATCGCCGCCAGGGCCTCGATCGCCTCGGGGTCCTGGCCGCCGATCAGCACCCGATCTGGCTTCTCCAGATCGGCAATAGCTGTGCCCTCCGCCAGAAACTCCGGATTGGAGAGCACCGAAAAGCTCTTGGCCGGCTGGGTTTCGCTTACGCCAATACCTTCAGATGCGGAGAGGATTTGCTGAATCACCTCAGCGGTGCGCACCGGCAGCGTGCTCTTCTCCACCACGATCGTGTGACCCCGGGCGGCTTTTGCCACCGTGCGGGCACTCGCCTCCACCCACTTCAGATCGCTGGCCTGGCCGGCACCCAGACCTTTGGTTTTGGTGGGGGTGTTCACCGAGATAAACACCAGATCCGCAATAGCGATTGCCTCC
>NZ_JAGQDB010000031.1:0-24756 GCF_024346495.1 Cyanobium sp. A1C-AMD
AGCCCCAGGCCCAGGTGTTGCGCATCCACAGGGTGGGCAACAGGGTGAGGGGGGCGGGATCGGGGCCGCGATTGATGACCCGGATGCGAATCAGCAGATCGGTGGCTGACGCCTTGGCATACTCAATAAAGACGTCGAAGTAACGACTTTCGGCAAAGATGCCCGTATCTACCAGTTCATATTCAGGCTCACTGCGGCTGCGCCGCCCGTTTTCATCCACCAGCCGCTGGTAAGGGAATTCGGCCTGGGGATACTTGTAGAGCCCCCGCATGAAGCTGTGGGTGGGGGTGTTGGCGAGGTGGTAGTAGTAATCCTTGAGATCTTCACCGTGGTTGCCTTCAGGGTTGCCCAGCCCAAAAGGCCGCTCCTTAAGAATCGGGTCAACCCCATTCCAGAGTGCCAGGGAGAAACACAGCCGGCACTGCTCATCGCAGATCCCCAGCAATCCGTCTTCTCCCCAGCGGTAGACGCGTGAGCGGGCCTGATCGTGGGGGAAGGAGCGCCAGGCATCGCCGTCGGCGGAGTAGTCCTCCCGCACCGTGCCCCACTGGCGATCGGGCAGGTAACTGCCCCACCGGGTCCAGGGCTGGAGGCCCTGGTCGCGCTCCTGGATGCGGGCGGACTCAGGAATGGTTGTCAGCGGGGGAGTTGACGTCATCGGAGGGATGCCTTGAGGCCATCGGCGATGCGCAGGGCATTGGCGATCACGGTGAGACCGAAGCCCATGGCCGGACAGGCCGGGAAGACACTGGCATCGGCGATGGTGAGGTTGGCCACCTCGTGGCTGCGGCCCTTCAGGTCCACCACCGACGTAGCCGGGTTGTCGCCCATGCGACAGGTGCCGCAGCTGTAGCCCATGGCCGATAGGGGTGCCTCACCGCGGGGATGGGTGGGGGCTTCCTTCACCACATGGCAATCCGGATCGGCCTCCACCGCCTTGAGGGTGTCGATCCAGCGGTACACGAGGCGGTCATGGGCCTCGCGGTTGTTGGCCAGATAGGTGATCTGAATACGATCCCCCCGCAAACTGACGCGGTTGTGGGGGTCGGGCAGCACCGGACTCATGGCCCACCAGGAGATCGAGCGGGAGGCGAGCTGCTCGAGGCCGAAATTAGGCAGCAGCTTGGTCACCAGCGAGAGCACCGGTGGCGATTCAGCAAACAGGGCGTCCTGCAAAACACCGCCACCGTTCTGAATCGAACCCAGTGGGAAGGAGACGTTCTTGTCGCCCCAGAGGTAGTCGTTGATGCCGTAACTGCGCCCATAGCGACCGCTGTTGGCTTCAGTGGCGAGCTGCAGGATGGAGGTGAGCTGCAGCTTCATCAGGTTGCGGCCCACCTGGTCGGAGCCGTTGGCCAGGCCCCGGGGATGGCGATCGGTGGCCGAGCGCAGCAGGATCGCGGCGCTGTTGATGGCGCCGGCGGCCAGCACCACCTGATGGCCCATGAACAACCAACTTTGGCCATCCACCAGGGCCTCAACCCCTCGCACCTCCGTGCCACTGGGATTGACATGCAGTCGCTGCACCTGGGCGCCGGTTTGTACCACCACCGCGGTTGAAGCGCGGGCCGGATCCACTCCGAACAGCTCAGCATCGCCGGAGGGATCGGCCACCGATTCCGACAAGCTTTGGGGTAGGTGGTAGGGATTCACCCCCTGGCGCCCTAGGGCCAGCCGCAACTCCTCAAAGAACGGCTCCACGGGCTTGGGGGCCATGGCGTAGTCGGCGCCCGCTCGCGGTTCGGTGGGATCCACACCCCGCTGACCATGCACCCGATATAGGGCCTCAGCTTGGTCGTACCAGGGTTCGAAATCTCCGTAGCTAAGCCCCCAGGCTGGAGCCTGCCCGCCCTGTAAATGCAAGCCAGCAAACTCCTGCTCCCTCAGCCGCTCGAGCACCCCACCCCAGATCTTGGTGTTACCGCCTAAGGCGTAGATCGTCTGAGGCGAAAAGGGATCCCCGTCCGTGCCAAACCATTGCTCCTTGGGGTGGTAGCGGTCCTTGCGAAACAAATCCACATCGGCGACGTTCTGATCAGCGAGGGGCATCTGTTCGCCCCGCTCCAGCAGCAGCACTGCCAATCCAGATGAGGCAAGCGAATTGGCAAGGGTGCCGCCGGCAGCTCCACTGCCAATGACAATTACGTCGTAATGGTTGTCGTCGATGATCATGGATGGTTCCTCAGCTGCGCTGCCAGACGTAAAGGAGAACGAAGAGGATGATCCAAATCACATCCACAAAGTGCCAGAACAGGGATGTGGCCTGCACCCCCTGCTCTCCCCCCGCATAGTTCTGGGGGATAAATGACTTCACCAGCATCAGGCCCATCAGGAACACCCCTGTGGCCACATGCAGGCCATGAAAGCCGGTGAGAAGGTAGAAGGTGCCACCAAACACCCCACTGGTTAAACCAAACTGCAGACCACTCCACTCAACGGCTTGGCCGTAGAGGAAATAGGCCCCAAGGGCCATGGTGAGTAGCCAGAAAGCCCGAAATCCCATCAGATTCCCCTTGCTCATGCAGCGCTCTGCCAGCCAGATCGTGCCCGAACTAGAAATCAATACGACCGTGTTGAGCAGGGGCGTGCGCCACTCGAGGCCTTCCACACCGGGGGGAAGCCAATTGAGCGCAGCGGTTTTCAGCAGTGCAAAACCGCTAAAGAATGCCAAAAAGATGACACTCTCAGAACAGAGAAAGATGATGAAGCCAGTGAGGTTGTGCTTCGGGTGCTCAGTGTTCAAATGAGGTGTAGCAGTCATGCGCTGGCCTCCTGAAGGGTGAGCTGATTTTCAATCTCTGCCTGGTGCTCAACAAGTGGCTCTCCAGTGCCGTAACCATAGGGGCGTGAAATCACGGTCGGCACATGCTCACCAAAGTTGTCTTCAGGTGGCGGTGATGGCAGCAGCCACTCAAGACCAATGGCATTCCAGGGGTTATGGGGGGCTTTCGGGCCCCGTACCCAGGCACTCACCATATTGAGGAGAAAGGGAATAATAGACACTCCCAGCAAGAAGGCGCCCAGGCTAGCCAGCACATTCCAGAAGGCAAATTCCGGGTCGTAGCTAGAAACCCGCCGGGGCATGCCCATCAGTCCCAGGGGATGCATAGGCAAGAAGTTGAGGTTGGCCCCAACAAAGGTGAGCAAAAAATGGACCTTGCCAAGGCCCTCGTAGGGCATGCGGCCAATAAATTTGGGAAACCAGTGATAGATAGCGGCAAAGATTCCCATCACCGCTGCCCCATAGATCACATAGTGGAAATGACCCACCACGAAATAGGTGTTCGATACATGAATATCGACCGGCACCGTGGCAAGCATGATGCCGGTGATGCCAGCGAACACAAAGTTGAACAGGCCACCCAGGCAAAAAAGCATCGGTGTGGTGAGTCGCAGTTTGCCGCGCCAAATGGTGCCCAGCCAGGCAAACACCTTCACCCCCGTGGGCACGGCAATCAGCATGGTAGAAAACATAAAGAAGTTACGCATCCACTGCGCTACCCCACTGGGGAACATGTGGTGCACCCACACAACTAAACCCAGTGCCACGATGATGAAGGAGGCCAGGCAGACGTAGACGTAGCCGAATAGTGGCTTGCGTGAGTAAACCGGGAACAGCTCTGAGAAGATGCCAAACACCGGCAGGATGATCACATACACGGCCGGGTGTGAATAAAACCAGAAAAAGTGCTGATAAAGCACAGGGTCGCCACCTCCCTCTGGCTGATAAAAGCTGGTGCCAAAGCTGAGGTCCATCAGCAACATCACCGCCCCACCGGTAAGGGCCGGAAGCCCGATCAACTGCAGGCTTTGGGCGGCAAGAGCCGTCCAGCAATACACGGGCATCCTGAAGAAACCCATGCCAGGAGCTCGCATCCGCAGAATCGTGGTCACGAAATTGATCGCGCCCATGATCGAGGAAACCCCCGAAAGGGCCACGGCTGTGATCCACAGGCCTTGGCCGTTAATAAAGTGGCCAAGCGGGTTCTGGGTGCTAACCGGTGGATAGGACCACCAGCCGGAATAGGCCGGCCCACCAGGAACGAAAAAGCTGCCGATCAACAGGGCACCAAAAATGGGCACCAGCCAGAAGGCCACCGCATTTAGCCGCGGAAAGGCCATATCTGGAGCGCCGATCATTGTGGGGATCAGCAGGTTGTTGAGGCCATTCAGCACCGGAAAGATGAACAGGAACAGCATGATGGTTCCGTGCATCGTGTAGATGCCGTTGTACACCGTGCGATCGACCAGGTCGGCCGCTGGCGTGATCAGTTCACCGCGGATGATCATGGCCAGCAGGCCACCGATCAGAAAGAAGAAAAAGGCCGTAACGATGTACTGAATGCCAATCACCTTGGCATCGGTGTTGAAGCCGAAGTAGCGGCTCCAGGAGGTGTTTTCGGGAGGACTGGGCGGGAAGGTAGCGGAGGTCATCGGGCTCAGGCGTCGTGCGGCAGAGAGTTGGATCCGGGAACGTTCACCTGGGGCGGTGGAGCTGGCGGCACGGTGGCCCAGCCTGGATTTTTCAGCTGTTTGCGCTCGCCGTACTCGATTACTGCATCACTTAAACCGGGCTGCAGCGGCTGGCTAGCGGCGTTCTTCAGCCAAGCCTGGTAGGCCTCGGAGCTCTCGACCACCACATCGGCCTGGTTGGCGGCAAACCAGGTGCCACTGAACTGGGAATCGCGCAGGCGGTAGCGCCCCTCCCGCGTTGGAGTGAGATTGAAGTTGATCGCCCGGCCAGGAATTACGTCCTGCTTGAGGCGGAAGGCCGGAATGAAAAAGCCATGAATTACGTCGTCTGACACCAAACGGAAGCTGACGGGCTGATCAACCGGCAGGTGCAGCTCGGTCGTGGACACATTGGCGCTTGGATAGCGAAATTCCCAAGACCACTGGCGAGCAATCACCTCCACCTGCTCGGCCGGCAAGCGATCGGCGTCGTAGCCCCCCTGGTCTTCCACCGGATTAGCCAAATGGATGTGCTCCATCGGCCCAAGAACTCCGAGTTTGGTGTTGACGCGCATGGCGTAAACCGCGATGGCCATCACCAGCAGTAAGGGAATGACCGTCCAGATCACCTCGAGCCGGGTATTTCCCTCAATCGGCTCCGCATCGCTCTCGTCGTATTTCTCAGCGCGGTGCTTAAGCAGCACCCAAGCCATCACCGACACCACCGCCCCAAACACGAAAGTACCGACGCCCGTTTCAAAGCTGAACAGCCCATCAACCAGTGGTGCCGCGGTAGATGCCTGCACCGGCAGCCAGCTGTAGGACTGCTGGGCCATCCACCAGCTCAAGGCCACCAACACCCCAATCCAAGCCAGCAAGCCGGCCAGGCCGACGCTGCTGATTGGTGGGCGGGAGCGGTCAGAGGAATTACTCACGGCAGGGCCTCCTTGAGATCAGCGCCAGAGGCAAGAAGTTGGTCGGCGGTGATGTGAACACCGAATTCAGCTGCAAGCTCGGCGCCGAGGGTGCCGTGCAGCCCGATCACAAGAAATAAGCCCAGGCCCACCAGCAGGTAGAGCCACTGCACCTGACGCCCCATGTCACGACGCCAGACAAAGCGCTGATAACCCCGCCACACAGTCATGGCGACGATCACAAGCAGGATCACAACCCCACCGACGCCATGCACAAGCATCGTTTCCATGCTCTTTAGCCCGATGCTGCTTGTAACTCCGGGCAGGGGCACCGCCAGCAGCATCTCGTAGAAGCCAGCGGCCACCGTGAAGAAGGTAACGATGGCGCAGGCCAGCAGGTTGTACCAACCCACATCGTGAAAGCCACCGCGGGTTACGGGCAGGGCTAGGAAGCGGAACACCCGCTTCTCCACCGGATAGAGGGCGCCGGCAATATCGAAGGCGATGGCAATCACGAATAGACCGATCGTGAAATGCACCAGGTTGGGGTGAATTGGCAGGGCATAGGGCAGCCCATTGGGCCCAAGATCAGCTGCCAACTGCTCAATCGGTGAGCCCGCCGGAATGAAGGCAGCCATCACACCAGCCCTGAGCGCATGGCTTGCACCACCGGCACCGTGTGCAGGCCGTACACCCAGATGAGTTGGTTGCCGAGGGTCACCTGCAACACGATCAGGGCACTGAGCAGGCCTCCCGCGCCTAGAAATGCCAAGGGCAACTGCTGGGGGTCCTTACTGCGAATTACATAACGCCAGCCCGACATCATCGACAGCACTCCAGCCAGCGACCAGCCGATCGTGCTGTGCAGGTTGAGAATGTCGCGGGAGGCGCCATAGGGATTGGCCAGCCCCGCCTCAACCTGTCCGAACATGATCGCCACAAAAATAGCTGCAGTGGCAAACAGCAGGTTCCAGAAACTGACCTCAAACAGCGCTGACCGGCGGGTCACCACTCCGATCAAATCAAATACAAAAGAGATCAGCCCCATGGCGATTACGAAGTGCACAACGATCGGATGGATGGTGTCCATCCAAGGGAGGTTGTGCTCGTTGAGCGGCGGCAGCAGCTCAAGCATGGTGCCCATACCAAACACGATTGATCTCCACGTTGGAGAGAGCCAACCAGCAACGCCGAAAGCCGTGATGCTTTGCTACACAGCCATGAGCATTTCCTGACAGCGGGCCCTTGTTGCGCGGCGATTAAAGTTGAAAGCTAATTGCTTTTATTCCGGTGACAGTTCCTGCCTCTCCCGCCCTGCGCTGGGTCACCGCAGTCCTGCTTTTTGCTGCGGCCGGGCTGTCGGTGGTGCTGCCATTTGTCTCGGCCACCTTGCTCACCATCGCCGTTGGGGCCGTATCAGTGATTGCCGGGGTGTCCCAAATTCTGCGTCTCACTGGCGAAGCCGATATCAAAGGAAAAATCTTCCGCCTGTTCTCCGGCCTGCTTTATCTGGGCGGTGGCGTCTGGGTGCTGGCATTCCCAGTTGCCAGCGAGGTGAGCTTGACGCTGTTTGTCGGCTTCCTGCTTGCTTTCGAGGGCGTAATGGAGCTAGCCGCCGCGGCCACCGGCCAGGGAGCGGCTCGCGGCTTGGTGCTGATTGACGGCATCGTCACCGCCGTACTCGGCGGCATGCTGATTGCCGAATGGCCCTCCGACAGCATCTGGGCGATCGGCATGTTGTTTGGCATTGGCATGGCGTTTTCCGCCATCAACCTGCTCACGGCCCCACCAAGCCAGCCGGCCAGTTGAGCGGCAGCTCGCCAATGGCCGCCGCATCGAGGCGGCGGGGATCAGCCACCCCCAAGCTGCCTCCATCAGGAAGCACCTCAACGCTGTTTGCCGATCCCATGGCGGCCGTAACGACTACACGGTGGCCTTTTGCTTCCAGCAATCCCACCGTGTCAGGGCTCAGTCCCTGTTCCACGCTGATCTGATCGGGCCATAGCTGGGAGTGAATGCGGGGGCTGGCCACGGCTGAGGCCAGGTTCAGGCCATGCACCAGGCGGTTGAGCAGCACCTGCAACACGGTGGTGATGATGCGACTGCCGCCAGGGCTGCCGGTAGCCAACCAGGGCCGGCCATCGGGGCGAAACACCAGGGTGGGCGTCATCGAGCTCAGTGGTCGTTTGCCTGGAGCGATGGCGTTAGCGCTGCCCTGCACCAGCCCGTAGGCATTGGCCACGCCGGGTTTGGCAGTGAAGTCGTCCATCTCGTTGTTGAGCAGGAAACCGGCGCCGGGAACGCTGATGCCACTGCCATAGGCGAAGTTGAGGGTGGTGGTGAGGGCCACCATCCCGCCCTGAGGGTCGGCCACTGAAAGATGGGTTGTGTTGGTACCACCTGCCTGGAAGCCCTGGGCCGCTAGCTCGCTGGCGGGGCGATGGCGCTGAAGCTGGATCTGGGCCCGCAACCGCTCCGCATGGGCCGCACTCAGCAAGCGCTCCAACGGCATCTCCACCTGATCGGGGTCGCCTAGCCAGTGGTTGCGATCGCGATAGGCAAGGTTCATCGCCTCCACCATCCGGTGCAGGCTGGCGGCGCTGTTGAGACCCAGCTCAGCCAGGGACATGGGCTCGAGCACCTGGAGCAGTTGCAGCAAAGTGACGCCACCACCACTGGGGGGCGGCATGGTGAGCACCGGATGGTTGCGGAATCTTGCCTGCAGGGGGCGCACCAGCTGGGCCCGGTAGCCCTTGAGGTCGGCATGGCTAATCAGGCCGCCCCGTTGGCGCATCAAGGTCACCAATGCGTCAGCGATCGGGCCCTCGTAAAAGCCTGGTTCGCCCTGGGCGGCGATGCGCCGCAGGCTGGCGGCAAGCAGGGGCTGGCGCCACAGCTGGGCAGGCCGCAAGGGGCGCTTGAGAAACAGCTGGCTGGAGGAGGGGTCTGTCTGCAGCAGCGGTGTGCCCTGGCGCAGGGAATCAGCCAATTCCTTACCCACCGGAAAACCGCGACTAGCCAGGCGGATCGCCGGCGCCAGCACCGCGGCCCGCGAGAGCCGGCCATAACAGCGCTGGCTCAGCAGTAAGCCAGCGGGGCTGCCAGGCACGGCCACACTCAACAGGCTGCGGGTGGCTCGCTCACGATCCACCTCGCCTTCGGGGCCGAGGAACATCCCAGCGGTGGCTGCCAGGGGCGCCGTCTCGCGAAAGTTGACGGCCACTGCCGTGCCACGGCCAATGCGCAGCTCCGGGGAGGTAGGGCAGCCCCGGCCCGCAGCCGGTGATGGTCCGGGCAGCCACAGCACCAAAAAACCACCGCCGCCGAGGTTGCCCGCCTGGGGCAAGGTGACCGCCAAGGCAAAGGCCGTGGCCACCGCCGCATCCACCGCATTGCCGCCGCTGGCCAGGATTTCAGCGCCCGCCAGCGATGCCCAGCGCTCCTGGCTTGCCACCATGCCGGCGGCAGACCACTGGGGGTGGAAGCGCTGGCTGCGCTCCTGCAGCACCTCTGCCTGGGCTGGTGCGGCCAGCAGCGTCGCCAGCCCAACTAGCAGCCGTCGCTTCATGGTCTGCCCGGGGCGCCGTAGCCCCCACCGCCTGGTGTCTCAATGCGCAGGGCTTCACCGGGCTGGAGCTCCAGCTCGCAGCAGCCGTCGAGCTGCCGGCTCGAGCCATCAACCCCGATCCAGGTGTTGCGGCCGCAGGCGCCCGGCAGCCCGCCGGCCAACCCCGCGGGAGCCACCCGCCGCGCACCTGAGATCAGGGCAACGGTCATCGGGGCCAAAAAACGCAACTGCCGCACCGCCCCAGCGCCTCCCCGAAACCGCCCATCCCCGCCCGATCCGGCCCGGATCCCAAAGCGCTCCAGCCGCACCGGAAAGCGCGTTTCCAAAATTTCCGGGTCGGTGATACGGGAGTTGGTCATGTGGCTCTGCACAGCGGCGGCCCCGTCAAAGCCGGCACCACCGGGGCGGATGCCAGCACCGCTGCCCCCACCGATCGTTTCGTAGTACTGGCATTGGCCATTGCCAAAGCTGAGGTTGTTCATCGTGCCCTGGGCGGCGGCTTGCACCCCCAGCGCCGCAAACAGAGCGTTGGCTGCCGCTTGGGAGATTTCCACATTGCCGGCAACCACCGCCGCCGGTGGCTTGGGATGCAGAAGGGAGCCGGGCGGCACAATCAGCTCGATTGGCTCGAAGCAACCGGCATTGAGGGGGATCTGTTCGCCCACCAAGCAGCGAAACACGTAGAGCACCACAGCCTTAGTTACGGCTAAAGGGGCGTTGAGATTGCCGCTGTGCTGGGGCGAGGTGCCGCTGAAGTCAACCTGAACCCGGCGAGCCCCAGCGTCGATGCGAACAGCTACCTGGATGAAGGCGCCGTGGTCGAGCTCCACCCTGGCAGAGCCGCTGCTGAGGTGAGCAAGTGCCTGGCCCACCGCCTCGGCACCGTGGGCTTGCCCATGGGCCATGTAGGCCCGCACCTCGTCGAGGCCGTGGCGCTCAATCAAGCGCCCCAGCTCCTGAACACCCAGCCGATTAGCCGCAGCCTGGGCCTGCAGATCGGCAAGCAACTGGTCGGGGTTGCGTACTGGATGGCTACCTGCAGCTAATCGCTGCCGCCACAGCGACTCATCAAAGTTGCCACTACTCAAAAACGGCACGTTGTCGAGTAGCAGGCCCTCATCGTCGATGCTGCGACTGAAGGCCGGCATCGAGCCCGGGGTGATGCCGCCCACATCGGCGTGGTGGCCGCGGCAGGCCACAAAAAACAACGGGGTCCCAGCCTGGGAGTCGCCCAAGCCAGGGACAAAAACCGGCGTAATGGCGGTGATGTCTGGAAGGTGGGTGCCGCCGTTGTAGGGATTGTTTGACAACACCACATCGCCAGAAGCCAATGGGGGGCGCTCGCCCCGGGCGATGGCGGCAAGCAGGCTGACCACGCTGTCGCCCATCGAACCGAGGTGCACCGGGATATGGGGGGCATTGGCTACCAGCTGACCCGCCGCATCGAAGAGGGCGCAGGAGAAATCCAGCCGCTCGCGGATGTTCACCGAGCGGGCGCTCTGCTGCAGCCGCCCACCCATCTGCTCGGCGATGGCCGCAAAGCGGTGGTTGTAGAGCTCAAGCAGGGTGGGATCGGGCCCCTGCTCCACAACTTCAACAGCCTGTTCAACAGCCTGGTCAACCCCGCTGCTGGCCGCCGCCGCGCCTTCCCGCTCCAACAGCAGGGCTCCATCGGCTAGCACCAGGGCTTGCCAGCCGGGCTCCAGCACGGTGGTGGTGGTCGCATCGACAACCAGGGCTGGCCCCGCGAGCCTCTGCTGGGGCTGCAGCTGGGAGCGCTGCCACAGCGGCACCGGCCTCCAGCCAGCCGCCTCGCCCAGCCACAGGGGGGTGGTTGGGGCAAGCGGGGCTGCGGCAACAGCTCCAGCCACCGCCTGCCCTCCAGCAACAGCATCCCCCCCAACCACCGCCGGGGGGGCCAGCTCCACCAGCAGGCGCTCCACGATCCAGTCTTTGCCCACCGGGCCATAACCGAAGCGCTGCAGATGGGCGGCGCTAAAAGCTCGCTGCAGGTCTTCAACCCCTTGCTCGTTGGGCAACCACGCCACCTCCAGCCCCCGCTCGCTGCCGGCAGCCCGCAGCTCCAGCTGCACCCCAATCCGGCCAGAGGCCCCCTCGGCCAAATCCCCCAGCCGGCGCAGGTCGGCGAGCCCCTGCTGCTCCAGCTCGGCGCAGCGCTGACGCAGCAGGGGCAGGCTGTCGGGGCGCAGCGGCAACCGCGGCGAGCACTCCAGCAGCAGCCTCTGCTCGGCCATGCCGAGGCCATAGGCGGAAAGCACCCCCGCCAAGGGGTGGAGCAACACCCGCTTCACAGCCAGCACCTCAGCCAGGCGGCAGGCATGCTGACCTCCAGCCCCGCCGTAGCTCACCAACAGGGCCTCGCGCAGGTCGTGGCCGCGTTGGATCGAGATGCGGCGCAGGGCTTCCGCCATCGTTTCAATGGCGATCTGCAGGGCCCCTGCCGCCAGCCGCTCCGGGGTGATACAAGGTGCCACCGCGGCCATCTCAAGCGCCAGCTCCGCAAACCCTCGCCGCACCGCTTCCCCATCAGCGGGTTGGTCGCCCTTGGGGCCAAACACCTCTGGCAGGGCGGCAAGCGGCAGACGGCCCAGCAGCACGTTGGCATCGGTGATGGTGAGCGGCCCGCCGCGGCGGTAAGCCGCCGGACCGGGATCAGCTCCTGCAGAAACTGGCCCAACCTGCAGCCGCCTGCCGTCAAAGCGCAGCACCGAGCCGCCGCCAGCAGCCACGGTGTGAATCGGCAACATCGGAGCTTGCAATTCCAGCCCAGCGATCTGGGTGGCAGGGCTGCGCTCCCAGGCCAGATCACCGCCAGCGCTTGAGAGGCAGCGGTCATCGAAATGGAACACATCGGTGGAGGTGCCACCCATGTCGAAACCAACGATCGGCTGCGGCGGCAACCCAGCGGCAGCAAGGGCCCTCCGGCCCACTGCCACGGCGCCCACCATGCCTCCGGCCGGCCCCGAGAGGATCGTGTCTTTGGCCAGCAGCAGCTCAGGCGCTGCCAGAGCCCCACTGGATCGCATCACCCGCAGCCGGGTTGCGGGCCCCAAGGCCCGCTGCACCTGGCGCAGGTAGCGGCCCAGCACCGGCGCCACCGCCGCCTCCACCAGGGCGGTCTGGCCGCGGGGCACCAGCCTTGGCTGACCACTGAGCCGATGGGAGAGCACCACGGACTCGAAGCCCAGGGGTGCGAGCCACTGCTCCAGCTGCAGCTCCTGGCTGGAATTGCGGGTGCTGTGCAGCAGGGCCACCGCGCAACTGCTGTAGCCGTCGGCCTGGGCTTGCAGCAGCAGCTGCTGCAAATCCTCTCCCCACTGGAGCGGTGCAAGCTCGAATCCCTGCGCATCCAGGCGCCCCTCCACCTCCAGCACCCGCACCCGCAAGGGGTTGGGCCGCTGAATGGCCAGGGCAAAGAGGTCGGGGCGGTGCAGGTCGCCGATGCTGAGCAGGTCGGCAAAGCCGCGATTGATCAGCAGCACCACCCCGGCGCCGCGCTGCTCCAGCAAGGCGTTGGTGGCCACGGTGGTACCGAGCCTCACCTCCCGCACCAATCCCAGCGGCAGGGGGCTGCCGGCCATAACGCCGGGCTCCCGGCTCAGCAGCGCAGCTATGGCACGGACGGCCGGGTCCCCCGGGCACTCCGGCTGCACCGACAGCACCTTGCGCACCACCAGCTCGCCGGCGGGGCTGCATCCCACCACGTCTGTGAAGGTGCCACCCCGATCAACCCAGAACCGCCAACCAGGGGCGGAACAAGCCGGCTGCACCGGCTCAGCGGTAGTTCTCAAACTGCAAAGGCACTTCCACGTCCTGGGCTTTGAGCAGGTTGATCGCCTGCTGCAGGTCGTCCTTGTTTTTGCCGGTGATCCGCAGGCTTTCGCCCTGGATCGAAACGGTCACCTTCTTGAGCTCGTCGCGCACGGTTTTGCTCAGCTGCTTGGCCAGCTCAGAGCTCAACCCTTTGCGCAGTTTCACCACCTGCTTGACCCGGTTGCCCCCCACGGGTTCAGGGCTCTGGAAGTCAAAAATCTTCAGCGAGAGGTTGCGCTTGGTTGCCTTCTGGCGCAGCACGTCCTCCACGGCCTGAAGGGTCATGTCGCTGGCGGTGGTGATGGTGAGGCTCACCTCCTCCACCTCGATTTCGGTATTGGAATCCTTGAGGTCGTAGCGGGTGCCCACGTCGCGGCGCACCTGATCGATGGTGTTGACGAGCTCCTGGCGATCGAAATCGCTCACCACATCGAAGGAATAGGTGTCGGCCATGGGGCGCAGTTTGGAGGTCGGAGACGTTCACGGATCGTAGGGGCGGCCTGTCAGCCTGACCAAGCACTGATTGCGCCTGCAGTTCATGACCTCCGCCCTCGCCCCTTTCGCCTGGTCGTTGCTGCTGGCAGCTGGCGTGGTGGTATTCAGCACCGTGCCCCTGGGCGCCGCCCGCTCCCAGGCCAATTTCCAGATGGCCGACCTGGCCGCCCCGCGGGCGATGTTTGAGCGGCTGCCGGCCTGGGGCAAGCGGGCCGCCTGGGCCCACCAAAACTGCTTTGAGGCCTTCACCCTGCACGCGCCCGCTGCCCTGCTGTGCCTGGTGGCGGGTGTCACCAGCCCGGTAGCCATCGCCGCGGCCTGGATCCATCCCCTGCTGCGCCTGGCCTACATCGCCATGTACGTAGGCAACGTGCCACCGCTGCGAGGCCTCTGCTGGGCAGGCTCTCTCACCTGCAGCGGCTTGCTCTACGTGGAAGGCCTAAAAGCGCTGCTGGCCTCCTAGTCGTCAGATTTAATCGAAGAACATCACGCTCACCACCTTGCCCATGTCCTCCGCGACCCGGCAGCTGGCTAGCAAGGTTTCACTGTCGTGGAAGGCATAACAAATCAGCTGATCGCAACGACTGATGATGTCTTGGTTGCAGAGGCTGCTTGCCATCGGCAGGGGCAGCTCATCGTGCTCTGGCTTCTCCACCAGATGCAGCACTCGCTCCAATTGATCGCGAGACTCTCCGGGTTGGCGATCGAGGCTCTGGGGCAAAAGCACGGTGAGCCTGGCCGGATCAATCTCCAGCACGCTGCGAATCACCGCCGCATTAACGCCCTGAGATCCAGAGGTGATCAGATTGTGACCCTCCTGGGCCAGGGAGCGGGCCACTAATTCGACCAGATGGATCGAAACCACGGGCACATGGCGACTGCCCAAAATTGCAATCCGACGCTTGCTGCGGTCCTGGAGCATCGCCAGTTCCTGGGCCAGGGTGTCGATACGATCAATCGACGGAAGATCAAGGGACCGCGACACCAGTAGCCACCTGCCAGTCCTTTGAAACTAGCAGCGTTATTTCATTAACGCGGGCAACTGCAACCGAGCAAACAGGCGCTCGAAATTGCAATGCTCTTCCACCAGCCGGAAGGCAAAGCTTGCCTTCACCACTTCGTGCAGACGCACATGACCAAAGGCCTGCTCAATCACTTCCACCGTAGTGAGGGTGTCGTGCTCCACCTTGAGCAGGGGCACTTCGAGCTCCTCGGCCCGGTTGAGCAGCTGGGGCAGCGGATCTCCAGCGCCCGTGAGAATCAGGCACTGGGTTGAGGCCTCCAGGGCTGCCAGCTGAATATCGGTGCGATCAGCGCCCGTCACCACCGCCATGTTGCGGCGACGCCGGAAAAACTCCATTGCCGAGTTGACGTTCATGGCGCCAATCGAGAGGGTTTCCACCAGGAGATCGAGCCGTTCCGGGCAGCACAGCACCTGGGCACCGAGCCGCAGGGCCAGCTCCTCCACCGTGACACTGCGCAGCAGCGGGCTCTGGGGCATGACGCCAAGCACCGGCAAACCAAGGCGCTCCAGGGCAGGTACCACTTCGGCGCACAGCTGGGCCACAAGCCCCGGCTTAACGGCATTGAGTATCACCCCCGCCAGATGCTCACCCAACTCGGCCTGAGCCGCCAGGAGCGGGTCGATGCTGCAGCTATCGATCCAGGGATGCACCAGCAACACCGATGCCTCCAAGCCCCGGGCCAGCTGGGCCAGGCTGAGGCCGTAAAGCAATCCCTCATGCAGGCTGCCGGCGGCTTCCAGCAGGGTGAGCCCGTCGCTGGCGGCGGCCAGCTGCTGACGCAGCTGCTCAAAACCCGAGCCGGGATCCAAGTCACCCTGCAGCAGCCGCCGCTCTGCCGTGGCCGGATCGAGCACATGCAGGGAGGGAATCAGGTTGGCTTCCGGAAGCCCCAGGGTGGCGCCGATGAAACGCACATCGGCATCCAGCAGAGGCGCCTGGCTGGCAGGATCCACCGGGCTATCGAGGCTGGTGGCTAGGGGCTTGCCAAAACGCACCGGTACCCCTTGACGAGCCAGCTGGCGGGCCATGCCAAGCACCACCGCCGATTTGCCACTGAAGGATTCGCAGGAGCCGATCAGCAAGGTGGGGGCCATCGGTCAACCTCGCTTGGGGGTGTCTTGAAGCGAAATTTAGGCGGCGCTGCCCACTGGTTCGGTAGCAAGGGGCGGCTGACCCAGCAAAAGCCATTGCCAGAAACTCGCCGGCAACTGCTCCCCTTCCCGATCCATCAACCACTGCACCAGCTGGTGGCAGGGCAGCTCAAAGCTGTATTTCACCTCTGGCAAGTGAGGGAAAGTCAAATCGCAGTGGAGAATTTCCTGGGGTGCCGTCTCACCACTCCAGCTCAGCCGCAGCATGTGGCTACGCCCCCCCTGCAGCAGGCGCTTACCGGCCCAATCGCCCGCCAGCAGGATCGCCAAAGCACTCTCTAAAGACATCAGCCGTCCCAGCCCACCGCAGTAGGGAGCAAATAGGGGCACTAGGGGGGCAACAGACTCGGGGATCATGCCAGTGGGCATCAAGGCGGCGTATACGTCAACTATCTCCAGCCATGCTGACGCGTCGGCCGCCGTTTATGCCAGGCAGATGACCAATTTTGATGGATGCCGGATCGCGATTACCGGTGCGAGCGGCAGCCTGGGTCGGGCCCTACTCCAGGAGCTAGCCCAGCAGGGCGCCTCACTGGTAGCCCTCACCAGCAGCAGCGAACCTCTGCTCCTGCTGGATCCTGCTGGCACAGCGATTCCCTTAGAGCAGGTCTGCTGGCAATGCGGCCAGGAGCAGGAGCTACGTGGGCTACTGGAGCGGGTAGACATCCTGGTGCTGAACCACGGCATCAACCAGCAACAACTCCGCAGCCGCTCTGCCACGGCGCTTGCCCTGGAGGTGAATGCCCTGAGCAGCTGGAGGCTGCTGGAGCTGTTTGCCGAGGTGGTGGAACAAAGCCCCCGGCCAGAGCGGCCCAAGCCAGAGGTGTGGATCAACACCTCGGAGGCGGAGATCCAGCCCGCCCTCAGCCCTCTCTATGAACTGAGCAAACGGCTGTTAGGCAGTTTGGTGAGCCTGCGTGCCCTGGATCTCTCTGGTGCCAGCGGGCCCCTGCGCATCCGCAGGCTGGTGCTGGGGCCATTCCGCTCAAGCCTCAACCCAATCGGGGTGATGGGGCCAGGATTCGTGGCCAATCAGGTACTTGCCCAGGCCCGATTAGGGCTCAGCCTGATCATCGTGACCCCAAACCCCCTCACCTATCTGTTGATGCCGCTAAGCACCCTGGCGCGTTGGGGCTACTTCAAGCTGCTGACGCGGCCAAGCCCCGACCAGCCCTAGAAATCGCGGTCGGTGAGGATTTCGCAACCGTCGCTGGTTACGGCGATGGTGTGTTCCCACTGGGCCGACCAGCTGCCATCAACGGTCACCACGGTCCAGCGATCCTTGAGGGTGCGGCAGGCCTTGCTGCCGGCGTTGAGGATCGGCTCCACCGCCAGGGTCATGCCCGGGCGCAGCTTCATGTTGGGCAGATCTCGGGTGCGGAAGTTGAACACCGAGGGCTCCTCGTGCAGATTGCGGCCCACTCCATGGCCCGTGTAGTCCTCCACCACCGCAAAACCGTGGGCCTCGACGTGGTCTTGGACCGCTCCAGCAATGTCGAGCAAGGTGTTGCCCGCCTTGATCTGGCGCAGCCCTTGCATCAGCGATTCCTGGGCCACCCGGCAGAGGGTCTGGGCCTCCTCGGTGGCGTCTTCACCTACACAAAGGCTGACGCAGCTGTCGCCGTGATAGCCGTCGAAGTAGGCACCGGTATCGATCTTCACCAGGTCGCCGGCCTGAATAACCCGTTTGCTGTTCGGGATGCCGTGGACTACTTCGTTGTTGATTGAGGCGCAAATACTGGCCGGGAAACCGTGATACCCCTTGAAACTGGGAGTAGCACCCATCTCGCGGATGCGCTTCTCGGCATGGCGATCGAGGTCGCCGGTGCTCATGCCGGGAGCCGCCAGCTCCAGAATTTCACGCAGCACCGTGGCCACAATCCGGCTGGCCTTGCGCATGGTGTCGATCTCGCGGGCCGACTTGATTTCAACGCCGCGCCGTCCCTTCTGGATGCGTGGACCGGTTTCAACGGTGGGGGAGGCAACCGCCGCGCCCTTGGTGCTGGCCAGTAGGTCGGCAAACAGATTCATGCAATGACCCACCGGCAGCTATCCGGCAGCGATGTAGGGCAGAACTGAAAGCTACCAATGGGACTGGACCGCTGTGGCAAAGCCGGAATAGAAAACGGGGCACCACGAGCCGGTACACTGCATCTTTGGCCAGGCGTAGCGGAGCTGAGATGGCAACGGAGTCGACAGAAAATCAAGCGGCTGATCAGGTGGTAGACGCCACCGTGAGCACTGCAGCTCCTGCGGCCACCGCGGTGCAAGAAAAACCCGCAGCCACGAAGGCCAAAACCGGCAAACTCAGCGCCCAAGAGCTGATCCGGGCCTTTGAGGCAGAGCAACTTAAAGACGAGCTGCCCGACATTTACGTCGGCGACACCGTCAAGGTGGGGGTGCGCATCCGCGAAGGCAATAAGGAGCGTGTTCAGCCCTATGAGGGCGTGGTGATCGCTAAGCGCCATGGCGGCCTCAACGAAACGATCACGGTGCGCCGGATCTTCCAGGGCATTGGCGTGGAGCGGGTCTTCATGCTTCACAGTCCTCAAGTTGCCTCCGTCAATGTGGAGCGCCGAGGTAAGGTGCGTCGGGCGAAGCTCTTCTACTTGCGCGACCGGGTGGGTAAAGCCACGCGCGTCAAGCAACGCTTCGACCGCTGAGGTTGCCAACGCAACGTCAGCCTGCCGTCTTGAGATTCCTCTAGACAGCTGGCTGATTAGCTGCGGTCTCCTATTTACGGGGCATCGGCCATGCGCCGTTAGTTCAGTTGGTAGAACGCAGGTCTCCAAAACCTGATGTCGGGGGTTCAAGTCCTCCACGGCGCGTTCGATGCCCCAATTTGCAGTTTGCTGGTTTGAGCATGGAGTTGGATTTACAACCCGGGGATGTGGTCAAGGTGCTCGAATCAGCCGCTCTGGGCTGGGTTCGAGCTCGGGTGATCCGGGTGAAATCCGGTGGCAGGGTGGTTGTGCAGAGCGATCAAGGTCGTGAATTCACAGCCAGAGGCAATCAGGTTCGTTTGATTGAGCCAGCAGGGTTTAGGCCTTGACATTCATGCGGCTTTAATGCCGATCCGCAATGCCGGTCTGCCCTAAACCAATTGGTTGACGAGCGGACCGGCCATCACGGATACTTTCAAAGTCGCCTCGGCGACACAGCTAGCTTAAAAAGCTGCCTGGGACTGTAGTTCAACCGGTTAGAGCACCGCCCTGTCACGGCGGAAGTTGCGGGTTCGAATCCCGTCAGTCCCGTTCCATTTCAATTAGGAGTTGCCACTGTGGATGCTGCGCAGTTCGTAGCAGGGCAACCTTGTTCAGAAACAACCCCGTCGGGAATGGCCCTGTCAGATCGCCATGTTCGTGTTCGCCTCGCCCCGAGCCCAACGGGCACGCTGCACATAGGCACGGCCCGCACTGCGGTTTTCAACTGGCTTTATGCCCGCCGCCTGGGCGGTCAGTTTTTGCTGCGCATTGAAGACACCGATAAAGAGCGCAGCAAGCCCGAATACACCACCAACATCCTCGAAGGGCTGCAGTGGCTGGGGCTGCAATGGGATGGCGAACCCGTGATTCAGAGCGCTCGCATCAGCGAGCACCGGGCCGCCATCGAGCAACTGCTTGCATCCGGCCACGCCTACCGCTGCTACGCCAGCGAGGCGGAACTCACCGCCATGCGGGAGCAGCAGGCGGCCAGCAAGCAGGCCCCCCGCTACGACAACCGCCACCGCGACCTAACCGCCGAGCAGCAACAGGCCTTCATCGCCGAGGGGCGCCAAGCCACCATCCGCTTCCGCATCGACGACGACGCCACAATCACCTGGAGTGACCTGGTGCGGGGCGAAATGCGCTGGGCCGGCGCCGATTTAGGTGGCGACATGGTGATAGCCCGCCGCGCCGCCGCCGACCAGATCGGCGACCCCCTCTACAACCTGGTGGTGGTGGTGGACGATGCCGCCATGGCGATCAGCCATGTGATCCGCGGCGAAGACCACATCGCCAACACTGCCAAACAGCTCCTGCTTTATCAAGCCCTTGGCGCCGAGCCACCGGTGTTTGCCCACACCCCCCTGATCCTCAATCAAGAGGGCAAGAAGCTCTCCAAACGCGATGGCGTCACCTCGGTGAGCGACTTTCGGCAGATGGGCTACACCGCTGAAGCCCTGGCCAACTACATGACCTTGCTGGGCTGGTCGCCGCCGGAGGGGATGGGCGAGCGCTTCAGCCTGGCTGAGGCCGCGGCCGCGTTTTCCTTCGAGCGGGTCAACCGCGCCGGCGCTCGCTTCGACTGGGACAAGCTCAACTGGCTAAACGGCCAGGTGCTGCACGAGCTGGGCCCCGAGGCCCTGCGGCAGCAGCTGCTGCCCCTATGGGCCGCCGAGGGCTGGCCGGCTGATTCCAGCGGCATCAGAGCAGATCCCGCCTGGCAGCTACAGCTATGTGAGCTGCTTGGCCCCTCCCTCACCCTGCTGGCAGACGGTGTTGACCAGGCCCGGCCGTTCTTCGCAACCCCGGCCCTCAACGAAGCTGCCAGCGCCCAGCTCGAACTCGAGGGTGCCCGCCCAGCTCTGGCAGCCCTGCTGGAGCAGTTGCCGTCGGGTGCCCTGGAGCCCGATCAGGCCCAGGCGCTGCTTGGCGAGGCCGCAACTGCCGCTGGCGTCAAGAAGGGCGTGATCATGAAGAGCCTGCGGGCAGCGCTGCTCGGCAGCCTCCAGGGCCCAGACCTACTGGCCACCTGGCTGCTGCTGCACCGATGCGGCGACGACCGCCCCCGCATCGCCCGCTGCCTCTGAGAGGCCAAGCCAGCGGGCCAGGGGGCCGGCGCTTAGGCCCTGCAGCCCCACGGTGAGCAGGATCGTCAGAAACACCAACCCCTGCAGACGACCGGCCCCCACCACTCCCGCCTGCTCAAGGCGAATCGCAAACAGACTGGCCACCGCCGCGGTAACGATGCCGCGGGGCGCCAGCCAGCTCATCAGGGCCCGTTGCGGCAGGCTGAAATCGAGGCCCCAGGTGGCCAGGCCGATGGCCACGGGGCGCACCAGCAGCATCAAACTCAGCACGCAGGCCACCCCTCCCCAGCCCAAGGGGCTGAGTTCGGCCCAGCTCACATCTGCAGCCAGCAGGGGAAAAAGCATCGTGATCGCCAGCTGGGCCAACTGACGAATCAACTCATCGAGCTCGGCGGCATCGGTATCGGGCCGGCGACCCACCACCACACCAGCAGCCACGGCCGCTGGCAGCCCCGATTCGGGCAGCAGCAACTCACAGCCACTAAACATCAGAAACAAGGTGCCCAAGGTGAGCTGGAGCCGCAGGGCCCCGGCCGGCTGGGCGGGGATGCGGCGCAGGGCTTCGGCCAGCAGCCAGCCGCAGAGCGCACCGATCGCCACACCGCCGCCGAGCCGTTGCAGCAGCCCCAGGGCCAGCTCCCGCCAGCCATGGAGGTCGCCAAGGGCCAGCTCCAAAAGCAGTAGCGCCAGGACTGCACCAATCGGCTCCAGGATCAGGCCCTCCCCCTCCAGCACCTCGCCCAGGGGCGGCGCCAGGCGGATCTGCCGCACCAGCGGGGTTACCACGGTGGGGCCAGTGGCCAGCACGATGGCGCTGAACACCGCCGCCAGCGACCAGTTCAGACCCGCCAACCAGTGGGCGGCCAGCAGGCCAGCGGCGAGGCCGAGCACCAGGCGCACCAGCACGATGCGCAGCACCGCCTGCTTGGTGGCTTCACCGGGCAGGCGCAGGTTGATGCCACCGTCAAACAGCACCAGGCTCACCAGCAGGCCCACCACCGTGCCCAGACCCGCACCCAGGTCGAGGGGCTCTACAAGGCCAAAACCGGAGCGGCCGATCACCAGGCCGGCGCTGAGCAGCAGCACCACCCCAGGCAAGCCGGTGAGCCAGGCCAGGGCCTGAGCTGTGGCCCCGGCAAAAACCGTGACCCCCCAGAGCAGACCCAGCCGCTCAGGCGTCATTCATCGAGGGCGTTGAACTTGGGCTCCACATGGATGCCAATCACGCCGTTGGGTCGCACCACCAGATACTCGCCCTCCATATCGCCGATCGGCACATTCACGAAGGCGTCTGGGGCGGAGGCGGTAAGCACCCCGCCATACCACTGCTGAAACGCCTCCAGGGTGGGGAAATGGACGGTTTCGGTCTGGCCGCCGCTCATATGCAGATGCACGGCATAGCGGCGGGGGATGCGGGACATGGGGGCGCGCCAGGCAGCGAAACGGAGGTGCCCACAGGATGCCCCAGGGTCTGTTGGTTGTGCCAGGTGAGTGACTGCAGCGCAACATCGCTGGCCACATAGAGGGGATGGCGGGGCTGGCCGGCGGCGGTGAGGCCCAGGGCCCAGAGACCACGCCCCTGCAACAAGGCCAGCACCTCCTGATCGCGCCGCCGCCAGGTGCCCTGGTTGCCCCAGCCCAGCCAGAGGGTGGCTTCAGGCTGGGCTGCCAGGCGCCGCCGGATCCAGGAATCAGCCTCTGCCCCCAACGGATCAGCTACGCGGCGCAGCACCGCCGGCGATGGGCTGATGCGCGCAAACAGGTTGAGCACCTCGAGGCTGCCGTAGCCCCAGCGCTGGGCAAAACCCAGCAGCCGCCGCAGGGTGGGATCGTTGCGCTGGCCATCGGCCCGCGACGGATTGAGGCCGATGAAGATCAGCCGTGGCGCCGCCGGCTGCCACAGCCGCTCCAGCCACCAGCGGTACTGGCCGCAGGGGCTGAAGGCGGCTGCCAGCGTGGTCGCCAAGACCGGATCCGTCACAGCTCCTAATCTGGGTCCATGGCAAGCCTGGCCGCTATTCGCAACTCACGCCGCCAGGAGCGGCTCTCTGCCCTACGACAAGGAGCAGCCGCCACAGCTGCCGGCTGGACAAACGCTGAGATTTGGCTGTTCGGCTCGCTAGCCCGCGGTGACTGGGACGCCTATTCCGACGTAGACCTGCTGGCCATCGCCCCCACCCAGGTGGCCGCAGATGCCTTGGCCGATGCGCTGCTTGAGGCACGGCTAGGTGACGACGTGCTTGCGCTGACCCAGGAGCGCTGGCAGCAACTGAAGCAGGGTGACGATCCCTACTGGCGGGCCATCGGCCGCGACGCCCTGCGCCTGGATCAGCAATGACTCCCCGGGTTGAGGCCTGGATTCGCCAGGCCCAAAACGATCTGGAGGCAGCGCGCTTCACGGCCGGCCAGGGGTTCCATGCCCAGGCCTGCTACCTGGCGGGTCAAGCCGCCGAAAAGGCGCTCAAGGCCCTGGTGCTGGCAGCCGGGATCACCCCGCCCTACAGCCACTCCCTCGAGAAACTGGTGGAACTGCTGCAACAGCAGGGCCTAGATCTCCCTGCCCTGGCTGAGCTGCATCTCAAGGCGCTGACGCGCATGAACAGCGCCAGCCGCTACCCCCAAGGCGATGAGGCCCCGGCTGATCTCTTCGATGCCAATGACAGCACCGCCGCCCTGGTCACTGCGGAGGCCGTGGTGCGGATCGCGGCAGCTCAATTGCAAGCCTGAGCTCTGGCAGGCTGACCCGACCCATTACCCCTTGCAGCAACGTGGCTCCTGGCACCAAGCCCCTGCTGCTGCTGATCGACGGCCACTCCCTGGCCTTCCGCAGCTTTTACGCCTTCGCTAAGGGGGGCGACGGGGGGCTGAGCACCAAGGCGGGTGTGCCCACCAGCGTCACCTACGGCTTCCTAAAGGCCCTGCTCGACAACTGCAAAGGCCTCAAACCCAATGGACTGGTGGTGGCCTTCGACACCGCCGAACCCACCTTCCGCCACGAGGCCGATGCGGCCTACAAGGCCCACCGGGATGAGGCGCCAGAGCACTTCTTCGCCGATCTGGCCAACCTGCAGCAGATCCTGGCCGAGAGCCTCGACATTCCGCTGGCGATGGCGCCGGGCTTCGAGGCCGACGACGTGCTCGGCACCCTGGCCAACCGGGCCGCCAACGCCGGCTGGCGGGTGCGGATCCTCTCGGGCGACCGCGACCTGTTCCAACTGGTAGACGACGAGCGCGACATCGCCGTGCTCTACATGGGCGGCGGTCCCTACGCCAAAAACAGCGGCCCCAGCGAGATCCGCCGCGAGGGCGTGATCGCCAAGCTCGGCGTCACCCCCGAAGAGGTGGTGGATCTCAAGGCGCTCACCGGCGACAGCTCCGACAACATCCCGGGCGTTAAGGGGGTGGGCCCCAAGACCGCCATCAGCCTCCTCAAAGAATTTGAACATGTGGACGGCATCTACGCGGCGCTGGAGGCCCTGGAGCAGGCGGGCCCCAAGGCCAAAGACCCCAAGGGCGTGCTCAAGGGTGCCCTGATCGACAAACTTCGCGCCGACAAAGACAGCGCCTACCGCTCGCGCATGCTGGCCGAGATCCTGATCGACATCCCCCTGCCCAGTGAGCCCCGGCTGGAGCTGGGGGCCGTGAAGGCCGACGCCCTGGCCGGCAGCCTCGAGGAGCTGGAGCTGTACAGCCTGGTGAAACAGGTGCCCAACTTCGCCCAGCTGTTCTCGGCCGTGCCGCCCCAGCCCAGGGAGGAATCCAGCCCCGCGGGCGGCAAGGCCGTCACAGCCACCGAAAAGGCACCCACGGCTGGTGAAACAGCCCATGCAACAAACGATGCAACAGCTCCAGATCAGCCAAACAGCAAGGCGCTGCCCCCACTCGAGCCCCAGCTGATCACCAGCCCCGAGGCCCTGGCAGCCCTGGTGCAGCACCTCAACAGCTGCACCGAAGTGGGCCGCCCGGTGGCCCTAGACACCGAAACCACCAGCCTCAATCCCTTCCAGGCCGAGTTGGTGGGGGTAGGGGTGGCCTGGGGCGATGGCCTGGCGGAGCTGGCTTACATCCCGATCGGCCACCAGCCAACCGCGGCGGCCGACCTACTCAGCGCCGCCCCGGAGGCCCCGTCCCAGCTGCCCCTAGCTGCGGTGCTCACCGCCCTGGCGCCCTGGCTGGCCAGCGCCTCCCACCCCAAGGCCCTGCAGAACGCCAAGTACGACCGGTTAATCCTGCTGCGCCATGGCCTGCCGTTGGAGGGCGTGGTGATGGACACGATGCTGGCCGATTACCTGCGCGATGCCGGCGACAAGCACGGCCTCGACGCCATGGCCGAGCGCAACTTCGGCTTCAGCCCCACCAGCTACAGCGAGCTGGTGCCAAAGGGCGCCAATTTCGCGTCCGTGGGGATCGCCGAGGCGGCGCTGTATTGCGGCATGGATGTGCACCTCACCTGGCGCCTGGCCCAGCTGCTGCGCCGGGAGCTCACGGCCATGGGCGATGCCCTGCCTGAGCTGCTCGCCCAGCT
>NZ_JAGQDB010000032.1:0-24255 GCF_024346495.1 Cyanobium sp. A1C-AMD
GACTGTGACTGCCACCCTCTCCCGCTCCACCTTCACCGGATTGCGCTGCAAGGAATGCGGCCATCCCTACGAAGCGAGCGCTCGCCACGTCTGCGAAGACGTCTGCTTCGGACCGCTCGAAGTTGTCTACGACTACGAGGCGATCAAAAATCGGGTGAGCCGGGCCACGATCGAGGCGGGGCCCGCGTCTATCTGGCGCTACCGCGAATTCCTGCCGATTGAAGGCGATCCAATTGATGTAGGCACGGGCTTTACGCCACTGCTCAAAGCCGGCAACCTGGCCAAGCGCCTCGGCCTCAAGAGCCTCTACATCAAGAACGACGGCGTCAACATGCCGACGCTTTCGTTTAAGGACCGGGTCGTGAGTGTGGCCCTCACCCGCGCCCGGGAGCTGGGCTTCACCACGGTGAGTTGCGCCTCCACCGGCAACCTGGCCAACTCCACCGCAGCAATCGCCGCCCACGCCGGCCTCGACTGCTGCGTGTTCATCCCCAGCGATCTGGAATTAGGCAAGGTGCTGGGCACCTTGATCTACAACCCCACCTTGATGGCGGTGCATGGCAACTACGACCAGGTGAATCGCCTCTGCTCCGAGGTGGCAAACACCTTCGGCTGGGGCTTCGTCAACATCAACCTGCGCCCCTATTACTCCGAGGGCTCAAAAACCCTGGGCTACGAGGTGATCGAGCAACTGGGCTGGCAACTGCCAGACCACATCGTGGCGCCCTTGGCCTCCGGCTCCCTATTCACCAAGATTCGCAAGGGTTTTGATGAATTCATCAAGGTGGGGCTGGTAGAGGAGAAGCACGTGCGCTTCAGCGGCGCCCAGGCCGAGGGCTGCTCACCAATCGCCCAGGCCTTCGAGGAAGGTCGGGACTTCATAACTCCGGTAAAGCCAAACACGATCGCCAAGTCGATTGCCATCGGCAACCCGGCAGACGGTCCCTACGCCATCGACATCGCCAACAAAACCAACGGCAGCATTGCGGCAGTCAGCGACCCCGAGATCATCGAGGGCATCAAGCTGCTGGCTGAAACAGAGGGCGTTTTCACCGAAACGGCAGGCGGTACCACCATCGCCGTGCTGAAAAAGCTGGTGGAGCAGGGCAAGATCAATCCTGACGAAACCACCGTGGCTTACATCACCGGCAACGGTCTCAAGACGACTGAGGCGATCGCCTCCTCCATCGGCGAGCCCTACCTGATTGAGGCCCAGCTCGACAGCTTCAAAGCGGCCTGGGCAAAAGCGCAAGCCTCCCACCAGCACTGATTACCAGCAGCACTGATCACCGCTAGCACTGATCACCCCAACCATTCCCCACGCCCCTCCCATCCCCGCCATGGCAGTTCAGGTTCTGATCCCCACCCCCCTGCAGAAGTTCACCAACGACGAGGCCAGTGTTGATCTCGATGCCTCCAATGTGGATGGCCTGATCAATGCCCTCGAGGGCCGCTATCCGGGGATCAAGGGTCGGTTGTGCGATGAGGCCGGCAAATTGCGCCGCTTCCTCAACGTCTACGTAAACAGTGAGGACATCCGCTTCCTCGACAACCAGGCCACCAGCCTCAGCGACGGCGATGAGGTTTCGATTGTTCCCGCCGTGGCCGGCGGCTGACCGAAGCCTCCAAGCGCGAGCCAAGTCCTAATAGTGTTCAGATCCCGTGAGGAGCCAGAGCAATGACCCAGGCCCCGATCCAGTCGATCCCCACTACCGGCTCCGCCCAGTGGCAAGCAAAGGCCGAGTTGTTCGACTACCGGCAAGCTGCCAATCCGGTGCGAGCTGGGCTAACTGAACCGATCCCCCTGCGCCAATGGGACCCAGCCCTGCACCAGTCAGGGCCCACAGCGGTGCTGCCTCTCGATCTCAGCAGCGAGCTCGGCTGTAGCGCCCCGGCCACCAGCCCTGGCCTATCGGCCAACTTTTTGCGCATCGAAGCTGGTGAAGGCCTCAAGGCAGCGGCGAACGCCACCAGCTTGCTGTTTTATGTGTTGCAAGGATCGGGCAGCCTCAAGCGTGCTGGCACGCCGCAGCTTGACTGGAGCGCTGGAGATCTTTTTGTATTACCAGCTGGCGAGCCCCCCCTGCTAACTGCAGAGGCCACCAGCGTTCTTTACTGGGTGCACGACGGCCCCCTGCTAAGCCACCTCGGCGTAGAGGCCAGCACCGCCCGCTTCGATCCAACCCACTACCCCGCCGCCCTGCTGCAGCGCGAACTAGACCTGCTACTCGCCGATCCCAGCGCCGCTCGCAGCAACCGGCTGAGCCTGCTGCTGGCTAACAGCGATCTGCCCCAAAGCCGCACCGTTACCCACACCCTTTGGGCCATGCTCGGAGTGGTCCCTGCTGGCGCCATCCAGCCACCACACCGGCACCAGTCAGTGGCCCTTGATCTAATCATCGATTGCGACCCGGGCTGCTACACCCTGGTGGGCACGGAGCTCGATGCCAGCGGCGCCATCGCCAATCCCCGCCGCATTGACTGGCATTCCGGCGGGGCCTTCATCACACCGCCTGGCTACTGGCACGCCCATGTGAACAGCAGCGAGCGGATTTCCCGGTTGCTGCCGATTCAGGATGCGGCCCTACACACCTACTTGCGCAGCCTCGACATCCGCTTTTCCGGTGGCCTGCAGGGCAACAGCTGAGCCAGCCGACTGCGGATGGGCCTCCTCATGGCTTGTTACCACCGCTCTGAAAGCCTCACCTTCGATCGTTTCATCTCGGATCAGCATTTCGACCAGCTCATCCATTAAGGCGCGGCGTGGCTGCAGTAAGGCCACGGCCTGGTCGAGGGCTGAGCTAGCCAGTTCGCGCACCAGGGCATCGATGCGATTGCCGGTTTCTCGCGAATAGGGCGGCTCGGAACGCAACCAGTCTCGGCCGAGGAAAACCTCAGCCCCATCCCCCTCCAAGGCCACCGGGCCAAGATTGGAGAAGCCGTAGCGGGTCACCATCTCCCTGCAGATGCGGGTGACCATATCCAGATCACCACTGGCACCTTGGGTCACCTCAGCGGGACCAAAAACAACCAGCTCAGCTGCGCGGCCACCCAAAGCAACCACAAGCCTGGCTTGCAGGTAGGCCTTGCTGATCAACCCGGAGTCGAGGATCTCCTCGTCTGGCATCATTCGGGCAAAGCCGCCAACTCCGCCTGAGCGCGGCAGCAGGGTCACCTTGTCGAGGGGGTCGGCCTTCGGCACCAAGGTGGTGAGTAGGGCATGGCCCACCTCGTGATAGCCAATCAACCGCTTTTTGGCACTGTCCTGCAGCGGTGCCGCCGTAAGGCCCATGGTGATGCGTTCGAGGGCACCGGCTAGGGCGCTGTCGTCGATCTCGCTCTGGTGATGGCGTGCCGTGAGGATGGCTGCCTCGTTGAGCAGGTTGGCTAGATCGGCCCCAGAAAAGCCCGGGGTGCGGCTGGCCCAGGCCGAAAGCGACACCGCGCCAGCCAGGGGGCGGCTACGGGCATGGACCGCAAGGATCGCCTCACGGCCGCGGCGATCTGGCAAGTCAATGGTGATGCGGCGGTCAAAACGACCGGGCCGCATCAAGGCGCTATCGAGCACATCAGGTCGGTTTGTGGCCGCCAGCAGAATTACGCCGGAGTTATCCGCGAAACCATCCATCTCGGTGAGCAGCTGGTTAAGGGTCTGCTCCCGCTCATCGTTGCCGCCACCGATACCAGCACCTCGCTGGCGACCGACCGCATCTACTTCGTCGATGAAAATGATGCAGGGCGCTTTGGCTTTGGCCTTGCGAAATAGGTCTCGCACCCGACTGGCACCAACCCCCACGAACATCTCAACGAATTCGGAGGCGGCCATCGAGAAAAACGGCACGCCCGCCTCACCGGCAATGGCTCGGGCCAAAAGGGTTTTGCCAGTGCCTGGTGGCCCCACCAGCAGCACACCCTTGGGGATCTTGGCGCCCACGGCGGTGAAGCGTTCTGGCTCCTTCAAGAAGGTGACCACCTCCTGCAGCTCCTCCTTGGCCTCACCGATACCGGCCACATCCTCAAATCGCACCGCCACGCCGCCCTCCTCCTGCAACCGGGGCTTACTGCTGCCGAAGCCCATGGCCCGATTGGCCACCTGGGCTGAGCGACGGATCAGGAGAGCAAGTCCAGCCAAAAGCAACAGCACCAACAAGCCATTAGCCACCAGACCAGCCGTGGCGCCATCAGCCCGGTCGTCGCGCACGTTGAGGGGCACCTTCGCCTGCTCGGCAGTGCGCAAAAGCAGCTGATCGTTACTGAATACCGGCACCGTGGCCTGGCGTCCGTCGTCGAAGCGCACCCGCACCTCCCGCTGCCGCAACGACAACTCCAGATCCTTGACCTTGCCCGCCCGCAGATCCTTCAGCAACTGGCTGTAGGAGGGAGCAGGGTCGCGAGGCGATAGTCCGTTCAACCGCATGGATTGCCCAATTGGAGAAATGCTGTCGCTCACTAGGTTCTGTCTTTGCACTGAGCTTAGCGATTTGACGAAAGGCCAGGCGACAACGGAAGATCTTGGTTTGATGTAGTAGGCCGGAATGGCTGTTCCTAAGAAGAAAACTTCCCAGGGCAAGCGCAATCAGCGCCATGCCACCTGGAAGGGCAAGGCGGCAGTGGCAGCTCAGAAAGCTCTTTCCATCGGCAAGGCAGTGCTGAGCGGCAAGGCCCAAGGCTTCATTTATCCGGTAGATGAGGAAGGCGACGACGGCGAAAGCTGATCGTTCCGAATAATCAATTAGGTCTCTGAGCTAACGCAGCTGCTGCAAATTCAGCTGCCACCAATCCAGCAGCGGCGGCTGTCCAGCACTGCGTAGCCACTGGCTAGATCAAGCAGGGGATCCTGATAGAGGAATGGGGGCAGGGAACAAAGGCTGGCGCGCACCACGCTATCCAGCTCAGTCGCCGGCAACCAGGCTTCACCGCGGCGCCGCTGTTTTGCCTCCGCCTGCAGGCGCCAACGGCGCGGTGACTGCCAGCTTTGGGGACGCAGCAGCCACAATTGGGCGCAGCGCTGCCAAAGCTGCTGATAGGCCTCAAGAGCTTGGTCCCAGTGGGGAAGCCAGGCGAGTTCCTCGGCGTTCAGCCCTGCAGGAGGCTGAATAGTGGCAAGGGCTTCCCTGCCCAGGGAGCGGCAACCGAGCAGCCAGCCCTCCAACAGCAACACCTCCGCTTCCACCACTTCCTCAGAAGAGCGGTCACCCAGTCCACCCCGCAGGGTCTTGTCAAAGCGAGGCAGCCGCAGGGCTCCGCCGGCCTGCCAGACGTCGAGACAGTCCAGCGCCAAGGCCACGTCATGACAGCCCGGCGGCACCCTGGATACTCCAAAAGGGTTGCCTTCAAGCGCTCGTTGCCGCTGCTCCCAGGGCAGGTAAAAGTCGTCGATTGAGGCCACTGCCAGCCCCAGCCCCAGGCCGGCGGCCCGTTGCTGCAGCACTCGAGCCATGGTGGATTTGCCAGCTCCCACCGGCCCATTGAGGGCCAGCACCGCGCGCTGGCCCCTGCTGCCCAGCAGCTGCAACTGGGCCAGCAGGGGTTGCACAAACCTGCGATCTAGCTGGGAATCCATCAGGTGCCGAGCTTGAAGGCCTCAATAACCACTGCGTACACCATGCCAATGCGCAGGTTGTCGACCAGCACCCAGCCGAGTCCGGGCGTGGCTCGAACCAAACGGCCGCGCACGCGCACGACCAGCTCCACCAGCAGCACCATTGCGAGCACCGCCATCGGGCGCCCACCGGGGATCTGCAGCAGCACGTATGCCGTGAGATTGCTGCCGGCGTAGAAGCCCAGCAGCAGGGCCAAAACCACGCTGCTGCGCAGGCGCCAATTGCCTCTCAGATTGCCCAGCAGCTGGGCTCCTAGCCGCTCGATAGCCCGATTGAAGCGGGTGGGCTGCAGGTTCGAACGCGTCACGTGGGCGAATCCTCCAGCAAGGCTTGGACATAGGAGAGCGTGATCTGCCCGCCCTGACAAGCGGGCCCCCGCAGCACGGCCGCCCCGGCGCCCAACTGATCCACCACCGCCCGCGCCCGCGCAAAGCGCTGCGGCGGTTCCGCACTGCCGTAGTGACTAAGGGTGAGCAGGCAGGCCAGTCCGGCGCTGGCGGCGGCCGCAAGACCATTGCCGGAATCTTCCAAGGCCAGCACCGTGCTGGCGGGGTAGCCCAGCTGCTGCAGGGCCAGCCGGTAGGCCTCCGGATCGGGCTTCTTGCGGGCCACATCTTCGCCGCACACCCAGAAGGCGAAGTGCTGGCAGAGCCCCCCCAGCAGATGCTCCGCCAGGGCCGCCACCGCGGCGCGAGCGCTGGTGGTCACGATCACCTGGCTCAGGCCAGCTGCTCCAGCAGCAGCGATCAGCTCGGCCACCCCGGGGCGTAGCCGCAGCTCGCCGGCGGCCACCAGAGCTCCGTAATGGTGTTGCTTGCGGGCCTGCAGCTCAGCGACCATCTCGGGCGGCGGCGGCTCCCCCAGCAGCTCCGCGAGAGCAGCAGTGATCCGCTCCCCGCCACCGCTGATGGCCAGCAGCTCGCCATAGCGGGCGGCATCCCAATGCAGCGGCACACCAACGTCTGCAAAGGCCCGGTTGAAGGCCAAGCGATGGCCATCCCGCTCGGTCTCCGCCAGGGTGCCGTCGACATCCCAGAGCAGGGCTTGCAGGGCCATCAGCTGCTCGCACCAGGGCTTATCAGGCTAGGGCTCATCGCTTCTGGGGGATGCGGCCTAGCAGCAGGTCCCGCACAATGACTTGGTACCGGTTGTTATGTCGTTGCTGCCAGCCCTCCAAGAGCAACGCTGGCACCTGCCCGCTCCATTGGCGCCTGGCGCCCTGCAGGCAGCGCCGGCCAGCGATCCCCTGCCCGAACCACTACTGGCGCTGCTCAGCCGCCGGGGCTTCACTAGCCCGGAGGCCATCGCCGCCCTGCTGGATCCGGAGGCGGCACCGGCGGCCGGGCGTCACTTCCCCGACCTGACCAAGGCCGTCGCGCGGCTGAAGCGCGCCTGCAGCCAGGGGGAAGCGGTGGCGATCTGCGGCGACTACGACGCCGACGGGATGACCAGCACGGCCTTGCTGGTGGGGGTGCTGCAGCGCCTTGGCGCCAGGCCGATCGCGGCGATCCCCAGCCGCATGGATGACGGCTACGGCCTCAACGCCGCCATGGTGGAGAAGCTGGCGGAGCAGGGGGTCGCCCTGCTGGTGACCGTCGACAACGGGGTGTCTGCCCTTGAGGCCCTGGAGCGGGCCCAAGCCCTTGGCGTCGAGGCGATCCTCACGGACCACCACACGATTCCCGATCCGCTGCCGCCGCACCTGGCCCTGCTCCATCCCCAGCGCACCCCGGCCGGATCCCCCTATCGGGGCCTGGCGGGGGTGGGGCTGGCCTATGTGCTGGCGGCGGCGCTCTGCCAAAGCCTGCGGCACACCGACGGCCAGCAGATTGCTCTCAATCTGTTTTGTATCGGCACGATCGCCGACATGGCTCCGCTGGTGGGGGTAAACCGGCGCTGGCTGATCGATGGCCTGCCCGAGCTGGGCCGCAGCCCCCTGGTGGGGCTCCAGGCGCTGCAACAGCTAGCTGGCCTCGACGAGACGCCCCTCGATGCCCAGGCGGTGGGCTTCCAGATCGCGCCGCGGATCAACGCCGTCGGCCGGCTTGGTGATCCCCAGCTGGTGGTGGAGTTGCTCACCACCGAAGATCCAAGCCGGGCCCTGGCCCTGGCCCGCGATTGCGAGGCGCTCAACCGCCAACGCCGCGACCTCTGCACCGCCATCGAAGCCGAGGCCCTGGCCCTGCTCGAGGCCGATGGTCCCCAGCGCCCGGCCTTCCTGCTGCTGGCCCAGAACCACTGGCACCACGGCGTGATCGGCATCGTGGCCGCCCGGCTGGTGGAGCGCTTCGGCCTGCCCGCCGCCCTGCTCGCTGGCGAGGGCAACGGCCGCCTGCGGGCCTCGGTGCGGGCTCCCCGGGGCTTTGCGGTGGACGGGGCCCTGCAGCAGTGCGCGCCCCTGCTGGAGCGCTTCGGCGGCCACCCCGCCGCCGGGGGCTTCACCGTGCGCGCCGAGCAGGTGGCCGCCCTGCACGAGCAACTCAACCAACTGGCCCAAACCTGGCTGCAGCAGGCAGGCCATGGCACCCCGGTAGAACCGGAAGCCCTGCTCAGCTTCGAGCAGATCAACCGCAGCTTCTACCGCCAGCTGCAACGGCTCGAGCCCTTCGGCATCGGCCACCCCCAGCCCGTGTTCTGGAGCCAGGGCTGCCAGGTGGCGACCCAGAAGCTGTTGCGCGGCGGCCACCTGCAACTGGAGCTGCGCCAGGGCGAGGCGAGCCTGCGCGCCATGGGCTGGCGCTGGCAGGGTGAAACCAACCTGCCGGCCCTAGTAGATGTGGCCTACCGCCTGCGGCTCGACTCCTGGCAGGGAGAGGAGCGGCTACAGCTGGAGCTGGTGGGATTGCGAGCCAGCGCTGGTGGAGCCGTTAATGGTGGTGAGGTGGTGTTGCAGCACCACAACCGCACCTACTGGTGTCGCCGCGAGGGGGCTGGGCTGGTGGTGCGCAATGCGGCCGGCGACGAACTCACAAGCGCCGAGGGCGCCAGCCACGACCACCCCTACGTGCGCGCCCTAATGCACGATGCTGCCCTGGCCCTGGGCCTGGTCGCCTGAGATGTCCTTGCCCCTAAACCGCGGCCAGCTCCACTTCCTGTTGCAGCTCCTGCTTTTAGGGCTGCTGGTGGGCTTGGCTTGCTGGCCCCTGAATCTGGTGGACCACGCCCAGGAGCTGCTGCTGCAGCGCTTGCCCAACTTTGCCGGCGGGGCCTGGACGCTGCAGGGCCTGGCGATCGCCCTGGCGCCGGTGCTGGTGATGCCAGCGCTGCTTTGGCTTCAGGCCGGCCCCTGGGGCCGGGGTTCGGGCTCGGGCATACCCCAAACAATCGAGAGCCTCGAGAATCCCGAGCAGGCCGCTGCTTTGATGGCACCCTTCGCCACCGTGGCGCGGCTCTGCATCTGGTCGGCGGCCAGCCTGGCCCTGATGCCCCTCGGCCGCGAGGGCCCCGTGGTGCAGTTGGGAGCGGCAGTGGCCTACGCCCTGCGGCAACGCTTCCCCCGCTTGCTGGCCAAACTCAGCACCCAGACTCTGATGGCAATCGGCGCCGGCGCCGGCCTAGCGGGGGGCTTTAACAGCCCGCTGATGGGAGCTGTGTTTGTGGTGGAGGAACTCACCGGACGCTTCCAAACAGCCGTGCTGTGGCCGGCAGTAGTGGTCTGCTCAGCAGCAGCCCTGGTGAGCAATCTCGCTGGCACACCACTTTTCACCCTGGGCATGGTTCAGACCACCCAGCCGGAATGGCAGCAACTGCTATGGGCCCTGCCCGTCGGGGTGGGTGGCGGCCTGCTGGGCGGCCTGTTCAGCCGCATCCTCTGGCGGAGTTCGGCCCTACTGCGCCAGCGAGTACGACAACGGCCCCTGGCCTGGGGGCTGGGGCTGGGAGGGGCCCTTGGCCTGATCGCCGTGGCCAGCGGTGGCTGGAGCGGTGGCGATGGCGAAGCCCTGATGGCTCAGCTGCTTGAAGGTCGCGGCAGCTTGCCGGTGCCCGGCTCGCCCCTCAGCGTCATCGGCTGGCTGCTGGTGGTGGCAGCCCGAGTGGTGGCACCGATTTTGGCCTTGGCAGCGGGAATACCCGGCGGCCTGATTGATCCAGCCTTCGCCATTGGTGCCCTGTTTGGCAGCGGCAGCCTGGAGCTGCTTGGGGACAGCAGCGAGCTTGGCTTGGCCCTAGGTATGGCGGCAGCCCTAGCCGGGGCTACCCAGTTGCCCCTGATGACGGTGCTGTTTGCCCTGCGCATGGCAGGGGATCAGCAGTGGCTCTTCGGCATCCTGCTGAGCGCCGTGGTGGGCGCCTATGTGGGCCGCCAGATCCAGCCTGAGCCGATTTATCACGCCCTCTGGAACCTCGGCCGAAGTGGCGATCAGAGTGCGCCGCGGCGGTAGAAGAGCACGAAGATCACGGCAGGACCAGCCAGGGTGATCAGCGCCAGGGCTGCAAAATTGGCGATCAGGTGGAAGTCGATACCCATGGAGATTGCTGCCTTAGAGCAGTAGTCGCTGTGGGCACAGGTTAGGGGTCGATCCCAGCTGCCCATGCCTGCCGGCAGGCTCTGTGACGGCTTGTCACAGCGGCAGTAGAGCCTTGAGCTGTGGCTGAATGGAGTTACTCGCTGCAGGAGGATGGCCAGGGACGATCGGGCCCATTGGGGATGCATCAGCGGCTGCGGAGCCTGCTGCCGGCTGGATCCCAGTCTGCGTCAGGAAGCAATCGAGGCGCTTAGCCCAGAGCAGCAGGAGCAGTATCTGGCCATGGTTGGCCCCGATGGCTGGTGCATCAACTTCAACACCGGCGCGCGTAGTTGCCGCATCTATGCGGACCGACCTGACTTCTGCAACGTGGCCAACCTGGTGCAGCTGTTTGGCACGGTTGACGATCCAGGCGCCGGCGACCGCCTGGCTATTGGCTGCTGCCTGCAGCAGATCCGCAGTGAATACGGAGGCCGTGGCAGGGTAATGAAGCGCTTTAGGCGTGCCACACGGAAGCGTCTATGAGCAGCGAACCCGATCCAAGCGCCAACCGGGCAGGCAGTTGGGGTGCCGCCTTCCTGACCACCTTCACCACGGTCTTCCTTGCTGAGCTTGGGGACAAGACCCAGCTCGCCGCCCTCCTGCTCTCTGCCCAATCAGGCAGGCCAGTTGTCGTGTTTGTTGGTGCCTCCCTGGCCCTGATTAGCTCCAGCCTGGTGGGGGTGTTACTGGGCCGCTGGCTCGCCAAGGTGATGCCACCACAGCAGTTGGAGCGCCTGGCGGGAATCCTGATGGTGGCCCTGGGCCTGTGGCTGGGCAGGCAAGCCGTACTGGGCCTGGTTCCAAGCCCCTCCGACCTTCCCCTCTCCTAACCGCAGCGCTACGCCATGCCCTTCGCCCTGCTCGCTTCCACCTTCGCCACAGTGTTTTTGGCTGAGCTGGGAGACAAAACCCAGCTGGCCATCGTGACCATCAGTGGCACCTCAACCCGCCCTGGAGCGGTGTTTGCCGGCAGTTCCGCTGCCCTGGTGCTGGCCAGCCTGCTGGGCGCAGCCGCCGGCGGCTCCCTATCCGCCGTAATCCCCACCAATGCCCTGCAGCTGGCAGCCTCGGTTGGCTTTCTGGTGATCGGCGCACGCCTGATCCAGCGATCGAGCAGCCCGGAAGCCGAAGAATCGTCAGCTGATTAATATCAGCAAATGAAGGCCTTGGCGGCCGTGGGCATCGCTCCGAGTCCAGTCCGCCATCAACCGGCTTCAGTCCAGCCACCGCCCCTGCACCCCGGGTTCTCCGGGGCGGCCCCCTGCCAACCAGCCCTCCCATCGATGAAGTTCACGGTCGCCGACCTGCTCGACCAGCTGCCCGCCCAGGAAGCCCTGCCGCTGACAAAGCTGGAAAAAGCCCTGGGCATCAGCCAAAAAGCTGAAAAGCAGCAGCTTCAGATCGGCCTCGACGGCCTCAGCCGCCTTGGCCTGCTGGAGGTCAGTGAGGCCGGCGTCGCCCGCCGCGAAGACCCTGAACTGATCGCCGCGCGGCTGCGTTGCTCCAGCAAAGGCTTTTGCTTTGCCCTGCGCGAAGACGGCGGCGAAGACATCTACATCCGCGATCACCAGCTCAACCACGCCTGGAATGGCGACCGAGTGCTGGTGAAGGTGACCCGCGAAGGCGGCCGTCGCCGCTCACCTGAGGGCGGGGTGCAGTGCGTTCTTGAGCGCCACACCACCTCGCTGCTGGCCCAGGTCGAGCAGCAGGATGAGCGTCTGGTGGCCACCCCCCTAGACGACCGCCTGCTTACGGCGGTGGAGCTGCCAGCCGGCGACGCCGCCCATCTCGATGGCGAACAGGCATCGGTGGTGGAAGTGCTGGTGGACCGCTATCCGGTGGGGCAATTTGCCCCTCAGGGTCACGTGGCGCGCAGCCTGCCTGTCAATGGAGGGGAAGCAGCCGACCTCGACCTGCTGCTGACCAAGCACCGGCTCCACAGCCGCCCCCAGCCACCCCGGGCAACCCTCAAAACCCTGGCCGCCAAGGAGCGCATCGACCTCACCGCCAAGGCCACCCTGCTGCTGGAACCATGGAGCGGCAAGGAAGCCCCCGCTCTGCCAGCCCTGGGCATTGAGGAGCGCGACGGCGGCTGGACCCTGTGGGTGCACACCCCCGCCATCGCTGAGCGCTTCAGCGCCGGCAGCACCCTGGACAGCTGGCTTCGCAACCAGGCTGACGCTTACTGCACCGGAAACCAGTGGCTACCGCTGCTGAGTCCAGCCCTGGCCAAGGCCAGTTCCTTCAAGGTGGGCGAGGTGCAGGAGGCCCTGTCGGTGGCCTTGGAGCTGGGCACTGACGGCAGCCTTGAGCACTACCGCTTCAGCCGCAGCCAGATCAATCCCGTGGCGGCAGTCGGTTTGGAAGCACTAAATGCCCTGGCGGAGCGCAAACCCAAGAGCCGCACCGTGCCAGCGGCACTCAAGGGGCTGAAGGAGCAGCTGGGCCTGCTGGAGCAGCTCATCGTTGTCACTGGCCTGCTGCGCCAACGGCGGCAAGCGGCTGGATCCCTCGACCTCAACCTGCCCCTGCCAGCCATCGACAGCCTGGGAGATCTGGCTGTGCCCGGCCCCGACAGCGCCCTAGCTGGCTGGCTTGTGAGCCTGGAGCCCCACCATCCCCTGGCCCTGATGCGCGAAGCGGTGCTGCTGGCCGATCAGGCCCTAGGCCAGCACCTGGCAACCTTGGAACTGCCGGCGATATATGCCACCAATGCCCTGGCGGACCCCAGCGACCTCAACGACGTTGCCCGGGCTGCTCTGGCCCTCGACATCCCGCTGGAGCTGAGCGAAGAGGGCAATGCCAGTGCGGCTGAATTGGCCGCCGCCTTTGCTGGCACCGACCGCAGCCGGGCCCTGCAGCAGCAACTGCAGGCCATCCTCAAACCGATCCAGCTCAGCACCAGCCCCGGCCCCCATGCCCTAGCTGGCCTGCTGGAAGAGGGGGCGGCCCTTGCCCCCTGGTGCTGCCCAACCCTGCACTACGCCGACCTCTGGAACCAGCAACTGCTGGTGCTGCTGCTCACCGAGGGCAAGGACCGCCCCAGTGTGCGCCACAAAACCACCGTCGATCTGGCATCGGATGCCTGCCACGGCGCCATCGACTGGCCGCTGCTGGCCCCTAGCCAGCTGACTCCCTACCTGGAAGTGCAGGAGCATGGGCTGGTGCAGCGTCTCAATGGCCGGCGCCGCTTTTTATCTGAACTACAGGCCGACCTGCTGGCCATGCTGCAGGCCCGCCAAGCCGAGCCCTTAGTGGGGCAGGTGCTTCCTGGGGTAATCAGCGGTGTGCAGAGCTACGGCTTCTTCGTGGAGGTACCCCCTTCCCAGGTGGAAGGCCTGGTGCACGTCAGCTCCCTCAAGGACGACTGGTACGAGTACCGCTCCCGCCAAAACCGCCTGGTGGGGCGCAAAAACCGTCGCACATACATGCTGGGTGACCAGGTGCAGGTGGAGATCCAGAAGGTGGATGCCCTGCGCCACCAGATCGACCTGGCCGTGGTGCTGCCCGAGGGCTACGAAAGCGAGACGGCCTACTCCTATCCCCAAAACCAGGACCAAAACCAGGACCATGACGAGATCGACCCCTTCGCGCCCATCGCGGTGCTGAGCGAGGTCTGAGCCATGGTTCGGCCATCCGGAACCAGCTCCGGAACGGGGCCGGTGGTGCTGGCCGTTTCTGGCGCCTCGGCCCAGCCCCTCGCCCAGCGGGCCCTGCAATTGCTGCTGGAGGCGGGAGAAGCGGTGGAGCTGGTCACCTCGCGCGGAGCCATTGGCGTCTGGCAGGCCGAACTGGGGCTGAGGGTGCCCTCAGAACCTGATGCCCAGGAAGCCTTTTGGCGGGAACGCACCGCTGTCAGCACCGGGCAGCTGCGCTGCCACCGCTGGAACGACCAGGCCGCTGGCATTGCCAGTGGCAGCTTCAAAACCCGCGGCATGGTGATCCTGCCGGCATCCATGGGAACCGTGGGGCGCATCGCTTCTGGGGTAGCCCTGGATCTGGTGGAGCGGGCCGCCGATGTTCACCTCAAGGAGGGGCGGCCCCTTGTGATCTGCCCGAGGGAAACCCCCTGGAGCCTGGTGCACCTCCGCAACCTCACGGCCTTGGCCGAGGCTGGTGCCCGCATCGCCCCGCCGGTGCCTGCCTGGTATCACCAACCCCAATCGATCGAAGACATGGTGGATTTTCTGGTGATCCGCGTCTTTGACGTGCTCGGCTACGAGCTCGGCAACCTGCGCCGTTGGCAGGGGCCGCCGCACCAGCCAGGATCCCCTGGGGCACCAGCCGCCGGGACTACTTCCCCCTAGGCCGCCCTCCTCACCCCAGTCGATCCATTGGCCCTGCTGCAACGCCTGCTGCTGCTCCCCCTGCTGGCTCCCCTGCTGCTGGCGCTGCTGGTAGGCGCCCTAAACCCCCGACCCAATGCGGCCCTGCGCCTGCTGGTTTGGACCAGCCCGGCCCTGCCAATCGGAGCCTGGATAGCCCTGGCCGCCAGCGCGGGAGCCGGGCTGAGCGCCGCCGGAGCCGCCCTAGCCCTGCGCAGTGGGCCGCTCACCCTGCGCCGTCAAGTGCGCGGCGGCGCCAGTGCCCCCGAGGAGAACTGGAGGCAGCCGCAGCAGCAAAACCAAAGCGAGCCAGCAAGGCCAGCCCCTCGAGCCGCCGCCGGGCCGCCGAGACCCCCTGGCGAACCAGCCCCAATCGTTGCCGTGCCATTCAGGGTGATTCGCAAAGGCAGCACCCCAGCTCCAGCAGGCGAACCGGTCGTGGCCCAGGCCGCTGCCGTGGGTGATGGCTGGGACAGCCCCAGCAGTGACGACTGGTGAGCGAGCTGCCGGGCAACCCAGCGCCTGGCAACCTGCGTAAAGTCCAAGGACGATGCCGAAAGGGGCCTGCAACGGTGAGCGAATCCGCCCAGCCAGCTGCCAAAGATCAGCCCGCAAAGGCCAAACCGCCTGCAGTGGAAGACCAGCCGTTTGAGATCTTTGTGCCCCAGCTACTGATCCCGGCCCTGGCCAAGGAGATACAGGGCTACGGAGGAGCTGCTGCCGAACTGGCCTTTGTGCAAGGAGCCATGCCCGTGGTGGGTTCGGAGTGCTGGATGGTTCAAGGGGAGCTGCCGGGTCGGCGTCGCTTTTGGCTGTGCTTCACCAAACCAGATATCAGTTCAGCCAAAACGGTGGCTTTGGCAGAGGCAGGCGGCCAGCCAAGCCTGCTGGAGTCGTTTCTGATCGACGAGAAGAAGATGAGCCTGGCGCTGCTGGTATCGCGGCTGGTGCAGCGGCTCAACGGTCAGAAATGGCTCGGCCCGAACTGACGGCCACGCCCTCTACGATGCAGGAACTGCCGTAAGCCGCAAGCCTCGATGGTGCCTCCAGCCGCAACTGCCACCGAAACTGCCACAGATACCGCCAGCCCCAGTCAAGCCTCTGTGGGCTCGCCCGGTGCACCAGCCGTCAAAGATCCGGCCAAGGACACGATCCTGACGCCCCGCTTCTACACCACAGATTTCGACGCCATGGCGGCGATGGATCTGCGGCCAAATGAGGTGGAGCTTGAGGCCATATGCGAGGAGTTCCGCAAGGACTACAACCGCCACCACTTCGTGCGCAACGGCGAGTTTGAGGGGGCAGCCGAGAAGCTAGATCCTGATACCCGCAGGGTTTTCGTTGAGTTTCTTGAGCAGAGCTGCACCTCTGAATTTTCTGGCTTCCTGCTCTACAAGGAGCTCAGCCGCCGCATCAAAACCAAAAATCCGCTGCTTGCCGAGTGCTTTGCTCACATGGCGCGCGACGAGGCCCGCCATGCTGGCTTCCTCAATAAAGCAATGGGAGATTTTGGGCTGCAACTGGACTTGGGCTTCTTGACCGCCAGCAAGTCGTATACCTTCTTCAAGCCTAAATTCATCTTCTACGCTACCTACTTGAGCGAGAAGATTGGCTACTGGCGCTACATCGCCATCTATCGTCACCTAGAGCAACACCCAGAAAGCAAGATCTTCCCGATCTTTAACTTCTTCGAGAATTGGTGCCAAGACGAGAACCGCCACGGCGATTTCTTTGATGCCTTGATGAAGGCTCAGCCAGACACCGTGCGGGGCTTCACCGCCAGACACTGGTGCCGCTTCTTCCTGCTGGCAGTGTTTGCCACCATGTATGTCCGAGATGTTGCTCGCAAAGAGTTCTACGAAGCCCTGGGCCTCGATGCTCGCGAATACGACAAGGTCGTGATTGCTAAAACCAACGAGACTTCCGCCAGAGTGTTCCCCGTGGTGCTGAATGTTGACCATCCCAAGTTCTACACTCGGTTAGAGCGCCTGGTTAGCAACAACGCCAAGCTCAGCGAGGCCGACGCAAGCAGCGCTCCTGGAGCAATAAAAGTTTTGCGCAAACTGCCTTATTGGATCGCCAATGGCGCAGAAATGGCCAAGCTTTATTTCACCCCTGCTATCCGCAGCGAGCAATTCCAGCCCTCAGTTCGCTGAGCAAGTGCGCTGATTTTTTCTTGGGCCTGGCCTGCCTTTGCCCGACCTTCAGTTACATCATTCCTTCGCTGAGTTCTTTTGGTTGCCTCTAAACCGGTTGTTCTCCAGTCGGCTGCAGCCCAGTCGGCAGCGGTAGTGGCAGATGCATTTGATCAAAGCTGGATGCTGCGGCTGGAGGCCTTACTGGCGAGCGGCAGGGCAGCAGGTGCCGATTTAGTTGAGATTTTCCTGGAGCGCACCGACCACCTCGGCGTCTTGGCTGAGCAGGACACCATCACCAGCGTCAGCCCCGCCTTCGGCATGGGCGCTGGTATCCGGGTGTTCCTGGGCGACCGCGATGGCTTTGTTAGCACCAACGACCTGAGTGATCGCGGCCTGATGCAGGCCCTTGAGCAAGCCCTCGGCATGCTCGGGCTGAGCCACAGCAGCAGCAACTCCAGCCCTTTCGAAGGTCTGCAGGTGATGCGCGATTTCGCCGCCGCCAAGCTGGACTGGCTTGATAGCTGCCCCTCCCTAGCTGAAGCCACCTTGAAGCTGCTGGAGGGCACCTGCCGCCTCGAGCACCACGGCAGCCACCTACAGGCCAGGCGCGGCAGCTACTCCCGCGACTGGCAGTCGGTGCTGGTTGCTGCCAGTGATGGCACCTTTGCCCGCGACATCCGCCTGCACCAGTCCCTCGGTTTAAACGTGCTTGCCGCCGACGGCGACCACCGCGCCGGCCTCGGCCGCCGCTACGGCACCTCCGATCGCCCCGATGACCTGCGCCAATGGGACGCGGACGCCGCCGCCCAGGACGTGTGCTCGAGTGTGGGCACCATGCTCTACGCCGATTACGTCGAAGCCGGTCAGATGCCTGCGGTGCTGGCCAACCGCTTCGGCGGCGTGATTTTTCATGAGGCCTGTGGCCACCTGCTGGAAACCACCCAGGTGGAGCGGGGCACCACCCCCTTTGCTGAGATGGTTGGCCAATCCATTGCCCACGAGGCCGTCACGGCCATCGATGAAGGCCTCAGCACCGGCGCCTTCGGCTCCATTTCCATGGACGACGAAGGCATGGAGCCCCAGCGCACCGTGCTGATCGAAAACGGCGTTCTCAAGCGCTTCCTCAGCGATCGAGCCGGCGAGCTGCGCACCGGCCACAGCCGCACGGGCAGCGGCCGGCGCCAGGGCCATACCTTTGCCGCTGCCAGCCGCATGCGCAACACCTTCATCGCCGCCGGCCCCCACACACCGGAGCAGCTGATCGGCTCCGTCGACAAGGGGCTCTATTGCAAATCGATGGGCGGCGGCAGCGTCGGCCCCACCGGCCAGTTCAACTTCGCCGTGGAGGAGGGCTACTTGATTGAAAACGGCCAGCTCACCAAACCGGTAAAGGGGGCCACCCTGATTGGCGAAGCCAAGGAGGTGATGCCGCGCATTTCAATGTGCGCCAACGACCTGGAACTAGCAGCGGGCTTCTGTGGCTCCGTGAGCGGCAGCATCTTCGTGACCGTCGGCCAGCCCCACATCAAGGTGGATTCGATCACCGTGGGAGGACGCTGACCATGACCCAGCCCACCATCCAGACCCTGAACGCCGAGGCCCTCAGCGGCCGGCTGCGGCAACTCGCCCAGGGCGCTGGCATCCAGCAATGGGATCTTGGCGCCTCCTGCAGCACCGACACCTCCGTGCAGGTGGACCGCGGCGAAGCCAAACAGATGAAAGGGGCCCAACGCAGCGCCATCACCTTGCGGGTGTGGAACGGCGACGGCCTAGTTGGCATTACCAGCACCTCAGACCTCAGCGATTCCGGCCTGGCCCGGGCCTTGAGCGGCGCCCGCGACGCCAGCGCCTTTGGCAATGCGGAGGAAACCCCGGCGTTCTCGACCCTGGCCACCGCACCCCTGGCCCCACTAGATCAACCGCTGCATCAACCCCAGCCGATCCTCAGCCTGCTGGACACCCTCAAACAGGCCGAACGGCAACTGCTTGATCGCCATATAGCCATCGGCACAGTTCCCTACAACGGCCTGGCCCAGCGCAGCAGCGAGCGCCTCTATCTCAACAGCGAGGGGGCCTGCCGCCACCAGACCCTGACCACCGCCAGCCTCTACCTCTACGCCAGGGCAGAGGAAGCCGGTCGCAAACCGCGCAGTTCCGGTGCCGTGCGCCTGGCCTACGGCACCGCCGAGCTCGACATCGCCGGCTGCATCGAAGAGGCCGCCGAGCGCACGATCGCCCACCTTGACTACGCACCGATCGAAACCGGCTACTACACCTGTGTTTTCAGCCCGGAAGCCTTCCTCGACTTGATCGGGGCCTTCAGCAGCCTGTTCAATGCCCGGGCCGTGCTCGATGGGGTGAGCCTCAGCCACCGCGACTCCCTCGGCGACAGCGTGGCTGTGCCCTTTCTGAGCATCCGCGATAACGGCCTGCACCCCGGCAATGTGGGCGCCTCTGCCTTTGATGGCGAGGGCACCCCCACCGCGCCCCTGGATCTAGTGGCTGGCGGCGTGCTGAAAAACTTCCTGCACTCGGAAGCCACGGCCCGAGCATTTGGGGTGGCGCCCACCGGCCATGCCGGCATGGGAGCAAAGGTGTCGGTGGGGGCCGATTGGTTCGAGATTGGCGTTACCCCTGGCAGCGACGGCGGCCAGCAGGGGCTAGACCGCTTAAACCATTCTGGCCCCGTTGTGGTGATCGACTCCCTATCAGCTCTGCATGCTGGAGTTAAAGCCAGCCAGGGTTCCTTCTCCTTGCCCTTTGACGGCTGGTTGGTTGAGGGTGGGGTCAGCCGCTCGATCGAAGCCGCCACCGTCGCCGGCGACATCCGCACCGTGATGAAGGCGATCGTCGGCTTTGAAGGCCTGGCCAAGATCACCCCAGATGGCCTCTGCCCTTACGTCTGGGTGGAAGGGCTCTCGATCACCGGCGAGGCCTGATCATCTGTCCTTGAAGATCCTGTTTTGGGGCACCCCCGCCTACGCCGTGCCCAGCCTTGATGCGCTGGTGGCGGCAGGGCACGAGCTGGTGGGGGTGGTTACCCAGCCAGATCGGCGGCGGGGGCGGGGCAAGGATTTACTGCCAAGTCCTGTCAAGGCCCGCGCCCTGGAGCTAGGCCTGCCGATATTCACGCCGGAGCGGATCCGCCGCGAGCCCGAGCTCCAGGCCAGGCTTGGCGCCCTCGGCGCCGATGTGTCCGTGGTGGTGGCATTTGGCCAGATCCTGCCGCCTGAGGTGCTTGCCCAGCCCCCCCTGGGCTGCTGGAACGCCCACGGCTCCCTACTGCCCAGCTGGCGTGGCGCCGGACCGATCCAGTGGTGCCTGCTGCAGGGCGACAGCAGCACTGGCGTAGGAGTTATGGCCATGGAGGAAGGCCTCGATACCGGGCCAGTGCTGCTGGAGCGCTCTATTTCCATTGGCCTGCTGGAGAACGCCCAGCAGCTGGGGCAGCGGCTCGCCCAGCTCAGCGCCGAGCTGCTGGTAGAGGCCCTGCCGCGCATCGAAACCGCCGGAACGGGACCAGAAACCGAACGGCTAGCCCGGCTCGGGGTTCGTGTCCAGGGAGAAGTGGGCCTCAGCTACGCCCGGATGCTCACCAAAGACGACTTGTTAGTCGACTGGAACCAGTCGGCTCTGGAAATTCATCGTCGGGTGATGGGCCTGTACCCCGGCGCTGTCACCCAGTGGCAGGGCAAGCGGCTGAAACTTCTAGCCACCGAACCTCTGGTCGCCAGGCTCGCTTCTCAACTGAGCCCAGAAGCCCGCTGCTTACAAGCGGAGCCAGGAGTGTTGTCGGCAGCAGCGGCACCCGGAACCGTGCTGGCGCTTGCTGCCGATGCGGGCCTGGTGGTTGGCACTGCTGGCTGCCCATTGCTGGTACGAGCAGCCCAACTGGAGGGCAAGTCACCTGCCCAAGGCCAGAGCTTGCTGCAACAACTGGGCTGCAGCGCAGGGGATCAGCTTGGGGGCGCCTAGAGCCAACTTAAGTTCTGTGTTGTTAGGGCTCCCTCACTTTTCGACGCCAGCAACCGCAGCTAGAGAGGAAGAAGACCTTGCTCGGGAACCATGGGAAACGAACTGTCCTACGTCGGCGAAACCGGCAATGGTTGCCTGATCTACAGGGAAACGACAGGCCACTACGTGGTCAGCCATGAGCAACAGCCCCACAGGCGCCGCCGGGTTGCAACCCTGGCCAGCGCCTATGCCACCTGTCAAGGTTTTGAAATGGGGCGGCAAAATCGCGGGCTCCTAGCTGCCCAGGCAGCTGGTTGATCCTCAAGGCTCGCCCGCAGCCAGGGGAGCGGCAACTGCCTTGCGGTGGATGGCGTGCAGCCCCTCAAGTTGATTGTGCACAGACAACAGCTGGTCGCGGATGTGCTGGCTGTTGTCGATGCGCCCCAGGGCCAGCAGCATCGACTCAATCTGAACCTTGCAGTCGATCAGGACGCGGCATTCAGGGGATCCGGGCTCGTATGGCATAGGGGGAGACTTCAACGGCTCCATCCGAGCGGAGACAACCCTTAGCCGGTGTGTCGATTGCTGCCGTTAGGGCTAGATCAGCGCCCAGAGCTGTAGCGACCCCGGCGGCCACCGTCGCCGCTGCCGCTGCGGGAGGGTCCGGCTGGGGGTCCACCGCGGCGAGCACCACCGCCCCTGCCCTTACCCCGACCCCCGCTGAGATCCAGGGGTGGAGCAGAGAGCACCTTGGGCTCAAAACCCGGCACCTCCTGCCGTGGCAGACGGGTGCCGATCATGCGCTCAATGGCCCGCAGCAGCTCACTTTCCTCTGCTGCCACCAGGGAAATTGCATGGCCGTTGTGGCCGGCCCGGCCGGTGCGGCCGATCCGGTGTACGTAGTCCTCGGCCTGGTTCGGCAGGTCCAGGTTGACCACGTGGGGCAGCTGGTGAATGTCAATGCCCCGAGCCGCCAGGTCTGTTGCCACCAGCACCCGCAAAGAACCAGCCTTGAAGTCGGCCAGGGCTCGAGTGCGAGCTCCCTGACTCTTGTTGCCATGGATAGCTGAAGCCGACATCCCCTCGCGGGTGAGTCGCTCGGCCATGCGGTTGGCGCCGTGCTTGGTGCGTGAAAACACCAGCACCTGCTGCCAGTTGTTGCTGCTGATCAAGTGGCTGAGCAGATCACCCTTGCGATCCATGTCGCAGGGATGGAGCAGGTGCTCCACCGTGGGAGCGGTGCGGTTTTCGGGAGTGGCCTGGAGCTGCACGGGGTTGTGCAGCAGGCCAGTGGCAAGGCGGCGAATATCCCCAGAGAAGGTGGCTGAGAACAGCAGGTTTTGACGCTTGGGCGGCAGCAGGGCCAGGATTTTCTGGATATCGCGGATGAAGCCCATATCCAGCATCCGGTCGGCCTCATCGAGCACCAGGATCTCGACCCGGTCGAGCCGCAGGGCTTTCTGCTGGTAGAGGTCCATCAGCCGGCCCGGGGTAGCTACCAGCACGTCAGTGCCGCGCTGCAACCTGGAAATCTGGGGATTCACCTTGACCCCGCCGAACACCACGTCGCTACGCAGATCGAGGTAGCGGCCGTAGGCCCGCACGCTTTCGCCCACCTGGGCAGCCAGCTCGCGGGTGGGGGTGAGCACCAGGGAGCGCACAATGCCGGCGCGGGCGTGGGGGCCGTGTCGCAGCCGCTCCAGCATCGGCAGGGTGAAACCGGCGGTCTTGCCCGTGCCGGTCTGGGCCGCCGCCATCACGTCGTGACCCGCCAGCACCGCCGGGATGCACTGGCCCTGGATCGGTGAGGGCTTGGTGTAACCCTTTTCGGTTACCGCCTTCAAGATCGGCTCACCCAGCCCAAACGATGCAAAGTCGAGCAGCTCGGGAGCATCGCTGCTGAGCGCAGCAGCGTCCACCGCCGCCGGACTGGAATCGGCAACCTCTGTGCCGGATCGTGGAGAGGGCTGACGGATTGCAGGTGTTGCGTGATCCCCCACCCTAGGGACCGGCGAAGTGGCTGCAGCGCTCGCATGGGCCATCGGGAAGCACGGCACAGCGCAGCAGCGGGCTGCGGGCGTTGAAACGGCAATCGGGGTTCCCGATCACCCACTGGTTTTGCCACCAGCGGGCATCGGTGGGCTGGCGCTGGGGCTTCACCTGCAGAGCGACACTGGCAAGTTCGTAGCACCCATTGCGCAATTGATAGCGGTGGCGCCGCTGCAGCACCAGAAAACTGCGGCCGCCAGCCTCAAGCCAACGGCCCGGATGGGGCACCTCAGCCAGCTCTGGCACCTCAAGCCAATCGAGCAGGCGATCGCTGCCGATCTGGCGCAGCTCCACCCTCATGGCTCCAGCGGTTTCGGCGCCAGAGGCAGGCGCACCGAAAAGCCCCAAGTAAACAAGGCAGCCACCAGCAGTAGCAGCAGCCACTCCGGCGGCACCACCTGGGGCAGGCCCAGGCGCAGCAGCAGCTTCATACCCACCAGACCGACCGCCAGGTAGCCGGCCGTTTCCAGATGCTTGTAGACCTCAAGCCAACGAATAAACAGCTCTGCGGTGAGTCGCAGGGCGATAACGCCGATCACCCCACCGGCCATCACCAGCCACAGCCGATCACTCACCGCCACCGCTGCGGCAACGCTGTCAAGCGAAAAAGCCAGATCGGTAAGGGCCAGGGTGGCCACAATTGAGCCAAGCCCGGCGTGGTGCAGCGAGCCGGGCTTGGCGCCATCAGAGGCAGCGCCATCGGCTGCACCGGCCTCCCCGGCCGCCTTTTCTGGCTCAGACCACACCAGCAGCAGGTGGCGCCCGCAAAGCCACAGCAAATAGGCCGCCGCCGCCAGTTGCAGCGGCCAGAAATTGAGCACCCAGCGGGCAGCCACGATCAAACCAAGCCGAAACACCAGGGCCAAGGCCAGGCCGAGGTTGAGGGCCTGGCGCTGACGGGCCGGATCCTCCAGGCCCCGGGCGATCGCCGCCAAGGCAATCGCGTTGTCGGCGGAGAGCACCGCCTCTAAGGCCACCAACAGGGGCAGCAACAACAGCACCTCACGCCACTGGTCTGCCTGGTTCAGCAGGGGGGTGAGGGATTGGATCGACTCCGCTTCCACGGGCTGCAGCGGGTCAAGATGGGATCCACTCTAGAAAGCTGGGTTGGAGCATCCGTTAGGCGAACTGCAGTTCAACGTCCAGCTGCTCCATGCCGAACCAGGCAGCCGAGTAGTAGTGGTGCAAATAAGCCGAGCTGGCCAGGTAATCGACGCGGCCCTGGGCGAAGCAGCAACCGCCGAGGCTGCAGAAGACCGCGCCCGCCAACGCCTGGGTGAACACCTTCCAGTGGCCGCGACCCCTACTGCAAGCGCACCCACTGCGAGCACACCCACGCCCGTCCGGATAAGTAGTACGCCCCCCCAGGTTCAGCCCAAACCCCAAGCCGAGCGCCCAGTGGCGCCCAGCCCCCCGCCGGCCCAGGCGATCGAAGAACCGCCGGCCGACCCGGAGGATTGGAGCAGCGAGTTGGCCAGACTGGATTTACAGCTGCAGCGGCTCGGCTGGAATCGCGAACAGGAGGCCGTCTATCTCGAGCGAGTATTCGGCCACCCCAACCGCAACCGACTCACCAGCTATGGGGACCTGCTGGCCTACCTACAGGCCCTAGAAGGCTTTGCCGATGGCAGCGAACCCGCCAGCGCACCACCCCCCTTACGGCGCAAGGAGCTGCTCA
>NZ_JAGQDB010000033.1:0-24242 GCF_024346495.1 Cyanobium sp. A1C-AMD
AGAACCAGATGCACCAGCCGGCCACCGCTGCGGGCGAGCAGCTCAGCGGCAACCCGCTGCTGGGGCCAGGCCAGATCCCGGCCACCACCGGCCGCGATCACAAGCGAGTGGGATGGGGCTATTTCAGGGCTAGATGAGAGACAAAGATCCATGAATCAGCTGCCAGAGGTGACAACTGATCGGGGCAACACACCGCAAAAAGAAGAACGGCAGTGCTGGCGAGATCAGGGGATTGGATTACCGCAGGCGATGGGCTAGGGGCCTTTGGCGTAGCCCATATTCTACCAGTACAACTGCACTTATAGGCAGGCAGAACCACTCTGGGGGAATGGATCTGGGCACCTGCCGCTGATCGGGTGACAGCTGGCTTCTCTGATAGCAAGTGGGCCCTTATTGACGCTCTCCCATCGCTCTAACCCTGGTGAATCACCGCGCAGCCGCGCGAAGCCCTCGACCGGCTTTCAGCACCCCAACCCAGCACTCCGGGCCCGAGATTGGGTAGGCACCGCAGCCGCGGGAGCAGCGCCGGGCCGGCGTGATCTGAGCCACCCATCCCGGCGGCGGCGAGGAGGCAAGAGATCACGCGAGCGCAAGGGTCGGTGACCGCGCAGCGGCCTCACCGACTCGCGCAGCCCTTGCGCCGCGTGACACCATCACGCCCCGCTGCCGGGGTGGAGACAGGGACTGGGACTAGGGACAACGTTGAGGGTTCTGCTTGAGGTCGCCTGGCTGGTCTGTACGCAGGCCTCAGCCGCCCAGTGGCAGGTAGAGGCTGAGCGGCGTGTCCTGAAACGTGCGGAAGCCATGGCGCACGCAGAACGCCTTGGCGGCTGCGTCCTTTGCGTCCACGATCAGCGCGTAGCCACTGACTGAGCGCTTGGCATCGAGACAGCGCTGCACGGCTAGGCCCAGCAGCAGGGGGCCGATGCCCTGCTTGTGGGAGCGCTCTAGCTCACGCTCAAGGCGGTGTAGGTCGTCATTCGGGCCCATGACCCCACGTCGCCACCGGCACGAGATGAACGGGAAAACGGTGCATTTGTTGCCGGCAGTGCAGGGACGCCAGTGACGCCACAGCGATGTGGCTGGCCTGGGGCTGTCGGTGGCAGTGACCGGCAATGCTGACCTCGGTGATTTGGAGGCGGCTTTTGGATGATCCGGGCTTCAGTTCAGGTGAGTGGAGGGCCAAGTGCCCGATCTCGGGCTGCTGCTCCACTGCTGCAGCCGGCAGAACGGTCGCGGCTCCACCAGCTCCATCCGGATCAGTAAGCCCAGGCTGCCGATTTGCAGCAGCAGCACGAGCAGCTGCAGCCGCCCGATGCGGCCCAATCGGCTCAGCGCCAGCTGCCCCGGATGGCGCGGGCGGCTGCGGCTGCGGGGAAACGCCGGCAGGTCCAGTCGTCGGGTTGGGCGCTCCATCAGAACGGCACCTCCTCATCGCTGAGGGGAGTGGCCCCGGCGGGAAGCGAGGACCAGTCGTTGCCCCAGCCGCCGGAGCTGGGTGCTGCTGGCCGGGAAGTCGCTGCGCCATGAGCTGCACTGGGCGCTCCGCCTGCTGGCGCGGCCCTGCCCTGGTGCTCACCACTGCTCGGCTCTGCTTCACCGCTGTAGCCGCCAGCACCGCCGCCTCGGCTGCCGCAGAGCTCCAAGCGATCGATCGTCACCAGGGTTTTGCTGCGCACCTCGCCGCTGCTCCTGTCGGTCCACTGCTCGACCTCCAGCCGGCCGACCACCGCCACCTTGCTGCCCTTGCGGACGTAGTCCCCAGCCACCTGGGCAGTCTTGCCCCAGGCCTTGCAGTTCACCCACAGGGGAGCCGGCTCCTGGCCATCTCGCGGCGGCCGGTTGATGGCGAGCGTGAATTCACAGACGCAGCTGCCGCTCTCAAAGAAGCGCAGCTCCGGATCCCGGCCGGCATTACCGACCAGCACGACCACGTTGATGCTCATGCCTGCACCTCCTGAGCCGCACCCTTGATGGCGTCGATGCGCTCCTGGGCAGCCAGCAGCGAGGACAGGCCGATCAGGGGGTGGGTGCGCACCAGCTCATGCAGCGCTCCACTCCAAGTGATGTTGTGGCGACGCGCAAAGGCGCTCACCCGCTCGTAGGTGTCGTTGTTCATGGTGATCGTTTTTTTGTGGTTGCCGATCCGCTGGCGCAGGGGCCGCGGTCTTGCAGGCAGTGCGCTCATGGCCAGAGCCTCTGAAAGCGGCTGGTGTTGCTGGGGTGGCGGTAGAGCGGCTCTTGAGCGCTGCAACTCAGCGGGATAAGCCGTATGCAGCTCGGGACGAGCGGGCAGGGTTCGACTCGATAGAGACCATCTGGGCTCCGCCAGTGCTCACCCGGCCGGAACCGCGTCGGTGGCGGGGGCTGCTCCTGGGCGCCGAGCAGGCTGCGGACCTGCTGCCAAAGGCCCTGGACCAGGGCCACCCGCTCCACCAACCGCTGCAACTGCTGCAGGCTGCGCTCCCCACGGGCCAGCTCAAACACCCCGCAGTCGCGCTCCTGGCGGGCCTGCTCCAGCGCCAGCTCCAGCAGCTGCTGGGCCTGGATCAGATAGGGGGTCGTGCTCATGGCCCCACCTCCCTGGCCTCCGCCATGGGATCCGCCGACTGGACCGCCGCCTCCAGCTGGCTGCGGCGACGGGTGATTGCGCTCCACAGCCGCTCGGCGTTGTGGTCGCTGATGCGGCCCGAGCCGAGCAGCTGGTTCACCCGCCCGTAGGCGGCATCGAGCTCAAGCAGGGTGGCGATGCGCGGGATCTGCTGCAGCCCGGCCTCCACCGGATCGGGCTCCTGAGTTGCCGCCTGAGTCGCTGCTTCCTCCTCCGGCGCCTGGGGGACTGGGGGCGTCGGCTCCTGCTCGGGCGGAGCGCTTTCAGCCGTGCTGGCTGCGGATTTCGCCTGACTGCGGGAGCGGCGCGGCGCTGCAGGGGCAGACCCCGGCTGGATGCCAGCGGTGTCGACAATCTCGGCCTCCAGCACCGCTACCGGCTCAGCGGCCTCCTCTGCAGCGGGGGCGCCACCGATCTGGGGCGCATCAGCCTCGCTATTCAGCGGACCCGATACAAGAGAGGTGTCTTCCCGAGGGCGTAAAAGCTTGGGTACAGCTGGCCCCTGCTTAGCTTCTGTCTTGCCCTCTGTCGGGCCAGGCGCTGGTTGATCGAGCGGGGCTACAGAAAGGGTTGCCGCAGGCGTTTCCCGCACCGTCACCGCTTCGATATCTACCGCCTCCTCCTGGGTCATCAAGCCCAGGGCGATCTCCGGGCAGTAGACGTTGGACCACCAGGCCGCGGCGCGGTAGCGCAGCATCTGGCCGGTCATCGTCTGCCACTTGCTGGTCTCGTTGCCCTGGCGGTCCTTGCGGCTCCACCAGCCCTCCTTGCGGGCGAGCTCCAGGGTGATCGTTTCCCCCTCCAGCACCTCACCGGTGGCCTTATCGGTGGCTACCGCGTAGCAACTGGTGGGCTTCTCCTTGGCGTCAAAGACAAAGCGCAGCGGCGAGAAGCGGCCGCTGGCATTCACTGTGGCGATCAGGAATTTGCTGCTCCAGGTCGGCCGCCCGTGGATCGGCGTCATGTTCTGCATCACCACTAGCGGTGAGAGGTGCATGCGGCCGGCGATCTCCAGGGCGATCAAGCTGTTGGCCAGCCCCTGCTGCCCCTGGTACTCCTTGGGCACAAGGGTGGAGGAGCACAGGGCTTTGGCCATGCGCTGGGCGGCGTCAAAGGCGGCGATGCCGCTGAACACCTGCAGGGTGTCCGCCTGCACCGCCAGCGCGGAAGCGGAGACGGAAGCGGAGACGGAACTGGAGGGCGCATCGGCGCCGCTCACAAGGATGGAGTTGCTCATTAGAAGAGGTCAATGGAATCCAGATCAATTCCTTCGCTTTCGAGAAGGCTAAAACTGCTGGGCGCAGGACGGAAGGCCTGGCGGCCGTGGCTGGGCCAGCTGCCATTGGCCTGGCAGGCGGCGATCCGCCGGAAAGCCTCCTCCCGGCGCTGCAGCCCCGTCTGCAGGTCCTGCCCATCGAAGATCAGCAGGCTGCAGTCGATCGCCGCGGCCGGATCGCTCGGCCACTCGAAGGCGATCACCCCGGTTTCGGCCGGTTCGGTGCCGCAGCGGTGCTGGTGGCCCAGGCCCAGATGGGCGATCTGCAGGTCGTAGGCCAGATCCTTTGCCTGCCAGTAGAAGCGACGAGGCCTGGCGCTGCGCGTCTTCTTTAGATCGAACAGGCGGCCGTCGCTGGTGACCACATCCGGCAGGCAGCGGCAGGGCCGGCCGGCCTCGTCCTGCCAGAAGTGGGGCTGCTGGCTGGCCGCTGGGTCCAGGGCCGCCAGTACCTCCCCCACCACTGGATCTGCATGCAGGGCATCGCGGATGCGCAGGGCCTGCTCCACCATCTCGTGGCTCACCGGCGTCAGGCCGGCCGCCTCGGCCTCGGCGCAGTTGGCGGCACCGACTTTGGTATTGCGGGCGATCGTTTTGAACGCCGCAAAGCGCTCCTCAATACGGAACGGCGGGGTGAGCAGGGCGTCGACCAGATCTCCCTTGACCATGTCCGCTGAGGGCACGAACGGCGCCGCCTCCGGCCCAAAGCGCTGCCACCAGGCCCGCATCGTGCCGGTAACCGCTGCCTTGAGGGCGGTGGGGGACCAGGCGGGATGACGGTGGTAGTCAGTTAGCGAGAGGTCGCTCATCGGCCCTCCTCCTGGCCGTGGCCGAGGACGAGCCGCCTTGCCTCCAGCAGTGACGGGCACAGGCCTGAGTCAATACCGCCGCCGCTGCAGTGCAGCAGGGTGGCCACGTAGCCGCCGCAGGCGCTCTGGCGGAAGCTGATGGCAATGCCGTGGCCGGCAAGCGCCGCGAGAGATTCAGCTGTGATGGCCGGCCAGTGCTGCTGCCAGGCCGCAAGGGCAGCAGAGAAGGCGGCCTGGATCAGGGTGTAGTGCTCCAGCTCGGAGCGAGGTGGGTCCTGGAGGGCCAGGTCATCAGGGGACCTGGAATCGGCAACAGAAAAGCCGCGTTCGGCGCAATTCACAAGTCCTTGCAGGTTGACGCCAAAGCTACCCCTATTACCACTCTTTAGGGAACGCTAAAAGCAGGTATTCCGGCTACGCATAATTGCTGCTTTGTAGTGCCTGTCACGGCCGCAGCCTGGGTTCACGTGCTGCCGCCTGGCTCAGGAGGCGCCTCCCTCCTCCTCGGAGTCGAGCAGCTCCGGCGCCGCCTCCCGCACCCAGCCAGCGAGGGCCTGGCGGGCAATAGGGACGATGGCTGGTGCCAGCCGCTCGCCTGCAAACAGGGCGTTCTCGATCGCCTCTACCTGCTCCATCGGCAGATCACCGGCCTTGCGCAGCACCTGCATCGCTGCCGATACCGGGCGTGCGCCGACATGCTCCACAGCCCGCTCAAACAGGCTGCGCAGCTGCTTGGTTTCGATCTCCGCCTCGATCTCTTCTTGACGGGGCCAAAGCCCAGCGGGTCCCTCCAGCTTGCCGATGTAGCAGGCGAACCAGTCCTCAGCGCCCCAAAGGCGGCCGTCGGGGTGCTGGACAGGTTGGGCTCGTTGCACCCGATCGCGCAGGGTCCGGTCTTTGATCGGGCCCCGGTCATCCAGGGCCAGACACTCGTTAAGCACCCCCAGCTGGATGAAGGTGCTGGGCTGGGGCTGGTGGACCTTGCCGTTCTCCAGGTTCCCCCACTGCCCGCCGGCTACCCGCAAGGACCAGGGGATCAGGGCAGGACATGCCTTGGCCCAGTCCTGGGCGGTGGTCACCGACCAGTCGTTACTGCGCCGCCAGTTGCGCAGGAACTTGCCGAACTGCACCCGGGCGGCATCGAGCTTGTGCTGAAGGCTCTGCACTGGGTTGCCGTTCGGGAACCCAAACTGTATGTCCCTCAGGTTTGCGAGCGACAAACCTTTGTTGGCGTTTTGTGCAAACTTTTACGTTTTGGCCCCAATCGGGCTTGGGCACGACCGCCCGCCAGGACCAGGAACCCAGACCGTTGGCTTGTGACGACACCGGCCCTGAACTGCCAGGCCAGCGAAGCGGGAGCGCTCCTGATCGTCATTGCAGGGCAGAGCGCTCCCTTGGAAACCAATGCGCCAATGCTGCCTTTGGCGCAACAGACCGGCTGCCTTCAAGACATGCGGTCGCTTGCTCCCGTCTGGCCTACTTCACATCAAAAAGAGGCCGCAAACCCGCTGAGAACGCTGGCGGGCTCCTTAACGGAAACCCCAGCCCACATCTGGCCTTTTGCCCCAGACCTACCTGAACACTTTTTACCCAGTTTTTACCAAACGGTGCGTAGTAATCACGAAAAAGACTGCAATAACTAGGTTCTTATGGGGAAATGAGCCGCCTTCTAAGCAGCCGGTCGTTGGTTCGAATCCAACAGGGGGCGTTCAATTCGATTCTGTTCCCTCACCCTCCAGGTTGCAGGGACGCGGCTGGCCGATGCGATGGAGCAAAAAGCTCAGAGCGGCTCAGTTCCCTCGCTGAGGATCGCCAGGTAGGCGTCATAGGCGAACAGACGATTGCGCTGGCCGCCGGTGATTTCCCGGGCGATGCCGAGTTCCACCAGGATCTCGAGGGCCTTGCCGGCGGTGGGGAAACTCAGTCCGCTCAGCTCCTTGAGCTGCTTGGTGCTGGTGAGCGGCCGCCGGCGCAAAGCGGCATAGCCCAAGCGCACGCTGGGGCCTGATCGGCCCAGTTCTTCCAGCCGCGCTTCATCCGTATGAAACAGGGCCAGCAGCCGCTGAGCAGTAGCCACCGCGGCTGAGGCCGTGCTCTCCACACCCTCCAGAAAGAACCCGAGCCAGGCCTCCCAATCGCCCTGCTGGCGCACGCCATCGAGCAGCTCGTAGTAGCGGCGGCGGTGCTGCTTGAAGAACAAGCTCAGGTAGAGCAGCGGCTGCTGGAGCACGCCAGCATCGATCAGCATCATCACAATCAGCAGCCGGCCCAGGCGGCCGTTGCCATCGAGAAACGGGTGGATCGTCTCGAACTGCACGTGGGCCAGGGCGGCACGTACCAGCACTGGCAGAGAGTGCTCACCGTGGTGGCCGCCATGGATGAACTGCTCCAGCAGCCCCATGCAGTCCTCTACTAGCCACGGCGGAGGCGGCACGAAGCGGGCATTGCCTGGGCGGGTGCCACCGATCCAGTTCTGGCTGCGGCGGAACACCCCCGGCAGGCGATCGGCGCCGCGTCCACGGCTCAGCAGCCGGCCGTGGATCTCGCGCAGCAGGCGACAGGAGAGCGGGAACCCCTCCGCCAGCCTGGTCAGGCCATGCTCCAGCCCGGCCACATAGCTGGAGACCTCCACCACATCGTCAAAGGGAACGCCGGGTGCTTCCTGCAGCTCGAATAGCAGCAGATCAGATAGCGACGACTGGGTGCCCTCGATCTGGGAGGAGAGCAGGGCCTCACGGCGCACGTAGGCGTAGAGGAACAGCTCGGGGTTGGGCAGCAGGGTGGAGACGCCATCAAGGCGGCCGCAGGCCAGCAGCGCCCGCTCATGCAGCGCCTGCAGTGGACCAACCAGCAACACCGGGGGTTCTGGCGGCAGCGGGTCGGGCACAAAAGCCCGCATCGTTTCCCCGGCGGTGGCGCTGTCCTCGTAGTGGCCGGTGGCCTCGCGCCGCATTACACCCCAGCAACCTTGAATACGCAGCCAGCTTATTCAAAGAAGCGACTTTTCCCGTGAATTAGGGACCACCTTGTAGAGCCTCAGCGCTCCACCAGAGACCAGAAGCTCCAGCGGCCGCCAAAGGCCTCCCGAATGCGACCCATGAAGCTCTCGTGGCGCTCCACGCCCTGCCAGTCGTCGATGCGGGCGGCCAGCAGCTCACAGCTGTCCAGGTGCTCGGCGGCGTGCCGGTAGCGCTTGGTGCGGCCCGTCGACAGGGCAAAAACCAACATCGCCCGCAGCAGCACCGTGGCGGCCAGCGGCTGCTCAGCGCTGAGCCGCTCAGCCGCTGGCGCAAGGATTTCGAAGGACTCACCATCCCAGTCGGGCCCATGGGTGAGCACTAGGCGCCCAGCCCGCGCTACCGCGGGCCAGCGCACGAGGAAGTCGAGGGCCAGCAGCCGCATGGGATGGTCCTCTGCCACCGCAAAGGCCCGCTCCTCCACCTCTACGTCCTCGAAGGCAGCAAGCCGTTTGAGGTGGTCGCGCAAATGGCAAGCCGAGAGGGTTTTGGCAAAACAAGCCCAACGCAACTGCTGGGCCTCGTCGTTGCGGCCCAGGGCCTCAAACACGGCGATGCGGGTGTCGTGCCACTCGGGGGAATGCCAGGTAGCAGCAGCACTGGCGGCGCCATCCAGCACGGCCAGGGCCTGCTGGCTGCGGCCCGCCTGCAGCAAATGGCCTGCCACATCCGCGGCGGTAGGGGGCCAGGCCAATTGCTTGGCATCAAACTGGGCCACATAGCCATCCACATCACCCAGGCATTCAGCGATCTGCAGCAGGGCTGGATGACCACCGCAGGCACCCCGGTCGCGGCAGCCTTGCTCGAGAAGTCGCAGGCCCGGATCGCCAAGGGCATCGGCCACCGCCGGGATCAAGTCGTCAAATTGGCCGTAGCCGTTTTCAAACACCAGCTCCAGCAGCTGCTCAGCCAGCGCTTCGGCGGGCATGGCGGCCGCGCTGGCCAGCGGCCCGAGGTCAAGCACGGCCCTCTGGAACAGGCCAATCACGATGCCCGTGCTGTCGGAGCAGCGATCGAGCACACCATCTGCCAGCTCGAGAAAACGCAGCAGCAACTCCAGAGCCAGCGGCGGATCCACTGCCGCCACCGGTCCAGCGATGGCCTGGCGCTGGGCCTCCAGATCAACCACCAAGGCTTTGCGCTTGCGCGAATCGACATAGGTAGTGGCACGGGCCAGGGCTGCCAAGCGCTTGCGCACCTCCTGGGCCGCTCCGCCGGCACCCTCAGCCGCAGCTAGCGCCAGCCGCAAACGGCGCTGCATCACCGCACTACCAGCGCTCACCTCAATCAGCAATTCGGCGAGGACGGCCGCGCCTAGGCCTTCGAGGTTTTTGGCATTGAGGGTGCGCTTGGCAGCCATTGCTCCTTAAAGGGCTGGTCGCTTGGGGCAGCACTTGGGTGCTCGAACCCGTCTAACACCACCAAGCCTGGAGCGGCGCCAGCGAGGCTCTCCAAACGCAAACGAAGTTCCGCCAGCAACTGCAGCACTTGGGGAGCACGCTCGTATTGCCTTGGCACTAGGAGGGCATCGCCAACCTCTAAAGGCAGCTCTAGAGGCAGCACCCTGCAGCAATCGTCACTTAGAAGCAAGGAGAGGGGAGTGGCGAAACCAACAATGAGATCTTCAGAATTAACCTGCTGAGATTCCGAAGAATCCCGAATCGGTTTAGGGGTGGTGCCGCCATTCCACAAGCCACAGGCTTCCAGAACAGCCTGAAATCTAGGAAAGGCGCCATCAGGCATGGGCATACAGGGATAGGCAGCCACATCAGCAAACGTCACCTGCTCACCAAGCTCCAGCAACGGGTGAGATTGATCGACCACCAGCCAAATCGGCATTCGGCTCAAGCCAATGCAGGCAATGGTGGGGTCAGTGGCAGCTGGCACATCGGGGTAGGAAGCAACCCAGGCGTCGATCACCCCTTCCCTCAGCAGCTGCAGCGGCTTTTCGTATTCATGAAAGTGAAAACATCCAGCAATCCAACCTGCTGGAGCCGGCTCACAGAGCAAGGGGCCCGACCAATGCTGCCCCTCCAGACGCAAAGGCCCGCCACGGGTCCACCGCACAGCCTGGTGAACGCGGCGCTCAAGATTTAGGAGTGTCGTATCACCATCGAGCTGCCACTCGGAGCCTCGCCTGGCCAGGGAGAGACCAAAAACATCGGCGCACCTGCGACTCAAACGACTCACGCTGGACTGACCGATCTGAAGCCTGGCCTCAACTTGATGCCCGGTGCGCAGCCAAATCAGACCGTCTAGGGCGGCTAGCCAATCAAGCTCAACCACCACCCGCCACCAGCCCGCCAACACAAATAAATCTTACCTTAAAAACGCAAAAACGCCATCCAAGCGCAACGAACAAAGCAGAATCTTTCACTTTCAGCATAATTAATTATTTGCAGCCTCACTGCGCAGCCGGCGGCAACTCAGCGTGTCAGCGATTGCAACAGCCACAAAATACAAAACTAGTGATTGCCAATCAACTGGATATCGCCGTAGCGCTCAGCTAACCCAGCCAGACGGGAAAGCAGCAAAGCTTGCAAGGAAAGCAAACGAGGATGATCAATAAAATCTCGGCGACATACAAGCACCTCCCCAGAGGCAAATGGCAACTCCAAGGGCAGCCTGACTAAATCACCCCCAGAAACTTCCATGCTGAGTGAAGTGGCATAGCCGATAGTGAGCTCCGCCTCCGTTTTACCCTCCCAATTTTCGCGCTTGTAGCGAAACATTCGCACATGATCGTTCCAGAAGCCGAGCTTCTTTAAGCAAGCCTCAACCCTGGGATAGGAGCCTGGCGGCAGACCAAGGGTTGGATATTGGGCAATATCATCAAAAGACAGCTGGGCTTGATTAATCAAAGGATGACCCGGCCTAACAACAAAAAATACCGGCATCTTCGACAGGGCAATCGAAGTCAGCTCGGGTTCATCGGCAGGGGGGCAATCAGGCAAGCCGGTGAGGCAGACATCAACAATCCTCTCCCTAACTAGCTGAAAATTTCGCGGCACTCCAACAATATTGGCAAGGCCAAGAATCCAATTGTCCGGCACAGGAGTACACAACAAGGGGCCTGACCAATAGGTCGCCTCCAGGCGCAGGGGCCTACGCCCCTGCCACCTCCGCCACTTGATGAACGCAGCGCTCAAGCGCCAAGATCGTACGGTGTTCCACTCGCCCTCGATGCGCTGGAGATCAAGACCAAAAAGATCCAGACATTTCCGCGATTGCCTGCTGACGGTGGCCTGACTTAGGCCGAAGCGCTTAGAGACCTCTTCACTCGTACGCAGCCACTGCAGGGCATCGAGCGCCGTAAGCGCATCAAGATCAACCAATTCCGCGAAAACTGACAATCGAATTTAAGCCAGATCTGAGCCATGAAAGGCTTTACCGACTCTGATGCCCAGTAGCAAAATGCCTACTAGCGAAATTCCCAGTGGCGAACAGGCGCTGGCACTTGAGCAGCTCAGCCGTCGCCAGGGCTCCGCGATTACGGCAGAGCAGCTGTTTGGCCGCTGGCGGCTCCAGCTGCTCTGGAGCAAGGGCAGGGCCCAACCCAACCCCGCCACGGCAGCCCTGCTGCGGGGCCTGCAGGCAAGTCTGAGCATCGCCACAGGAGACGTCACTCCAGACGCCCCTTCGCTGGAAAGGGGTGATCTCAAGGTGGTGAACAGCGTTCAGCTCGGGGCGTTGCAGCTGCGCTTCAGCGGCAGCGGCAATCTGCGGGGCCGCAGGCCGTTATTGGAGTTTTGGTTTGACCAACTGGAATTGCGGCTCGGTCGCCAAAGCCTCTGGCGCCAAGCGATCAGCCGGCAGCCGGAGCCACGCCGGCGCCCATTTTTCGCCCTGATCGCTCGCTCCGGCGCCGCCGATAACGGCTGGCTGCTCGCCAGGGGGCGGGGCGGCGGATTAGCCCTGTGGGTTCTCGATCCCCAGCTGGAAAAAGCAAGCGACGCCTAGAGGCAAGCTCTCAACTCCCGCTGCAGCAAGGCGAACAAATAATCGGGCTCGCGGTATTGAGTCGGCAGGCAATTGTGCAGGATCTCCAGCCGCTGCCAGCAAACGGTGCGGCGCACCTTGGCGATCGTCTTGCCCTCGCGAATCAACAGGCGCATGGCCTTGCAATAAAGCGGATAGTTCGCTTCCAATTCACCAATGGTGAGACCTGGCGCGGGGAGGGAGGTGGTCATGGCACTCCGGCTGGGCGGCCGCAAAGAACCCGATCGGGCCTAGCTCGAGTGTGCGCTTCTGGACAGGATTACCGAGCCCCCCATACGGGGACAATCTGTAAGGCGTTAGAGCTGCACCATGCCGCAACGCATGCCCTTGAGCACGGCCTGCAACCTGTTAGTGACGTCGAGGGTCTTAAGCAGTCGCTTGGTGTAGGTCTTGGCAGTTTCCTCGCTCACCACCAGTCGCTCAGCAATCTCCCGATCGGTGAGGCCGCTGGCCAGCAGATCCAGCACTTCGTATTCGCGCTTAGTGAGCCGCGGGCAGCTCAGGTAGGGCAGGGTGCCGGAACGCAGCGAGGGGCTGCGGTAGGAGTGCTGCCCCATCACCGCCAGCACCGCTGCCTGGAGGGGCCGCTGATCGCCAATGAAATCGGCTTCCGCCACTACCGCCTCCAGCCAGGAAGCCTCAACGTATTGGGCCGGAATCACATCCCCCAGGGCCAGCACTACCACCCGCAAGCCCTGATGGGCACTGCGCGCCTTGCGGGTGAGCTCGAAGCCATTGCCGTCCTCCAGGTAGTCGGTGCAGATCAGCAGCTCGTAGGGCTCCCGCGCCAGGTAGGCCAGGCAGGTGGCCTCATCGGTGACGGCGCAGCCGATGCGGGTACGGTCTTGAAAGCTCTCGCAGACTGATCGCAACAGAAAGCGACCCTTCATGGCGATCGCCACCTTGCCGCTGATCGCAATCGACAACAGCACCTGGTCGAGGGTGGTGCCCTCCAGGCTGCTCAGAAAAGGGGTGAGATCCATCGACCCACAACTCTTGGCAGGGGCGTTAGATCACCCTAAGACAGCTGGCGGGCTCAGCAAATGCGGGGCAGCAGCTCGCCGCTGAGGGGCAGCAGCAGACGCTCGGTGCCAAAAGAAGTGGTGAGCAACACCCGCGCTCCCCTGCTGGCCGGCCGCACGCTGCCGATCCAGGCTCCGCCACTGGCCGCCAGCAGGGTCTGGGCCTGATCGCGAGCCTGGGGCGGCACCACCACCAAAAAGCGACCCTCATTGGCCAGGTGCAAGGGCTCAAAGCCCAGCAGCTCACAGGTGCGCGCCACGGGCTCCAGCACCGGCAGTCGTGCCTCCTCAATCGCCAGCTCCACCGCGGCCGCCTCCGCTAGCTCCTGCAGGGCACTGGCCAGGCCGCCGCGGGTGAGGTCGCGCAGGCAGTGAATCCGAACCCCGGCCTCCAGCAGGGCCCGCACCTGGGGCCAAAGCGGCGCGCAGTCGCTGAGCACGGGCGGCACCAGGGCCAAGCCATGGCGGGCGGCCAGGATTGCCACGCCATGGCGGCCCAGGTCGCCGCTCAGCAGCAGCTGATCGCCCGGGCGAATCGCCGTGGGGTGGATCGGCGTCTGCGCCTGCACCGCCCCGATGCCACTGGTGGTGATGAATATGCCGTCGGCCTTGCCCCGTTCCACCACCTTGGTGTCGCCGGTAACGATCGTGAGCTCGCAGGCTCGGGCCGCCGCAGCCATCGAGGCCACCAGGCGCCGCAGCAGCGCCAGCGGCAAGCCCTCCTCCAGCAGCAGCGCCACACTCAGATGCAGGGGCCGGGCGCCCGCCATCGCTAAATCATTGGCTGTGCCGATCACCGCCAGGCTGCCAATATCACCACCGGGGAATTCCAGCGGCTGCACCACGTAGCCGTCGGTGCTGAAAGCGAGTGGGCCGGGCGGCAATTCGAGTCGGGCCGCATCGTGCAGCACCTGGGCCGGATCGGCGTAGAGGGCCCGCAGCTCCTGGTTGATCAGCTGCTGCATCAGGGTGCCGCCGCCGCCATGGGCCAGCTGGATGCAGTCGCTCATGGGGCCGGGCGCCGGTAGCGGTGATAGGCGGCGCAGGCCCCTTCGCTCGACACCATCGGTGCCCCCAGCGGCCGCTCCGGGGTGCAGGCCGAGCCGAAGGCCGGGCAATCGGGAGGGAGGGCGCGGCCCTGCAGGATCAGGCCGCTGATGCAGGGGCTGGCTAGGGGCTCCAGCGGCGGGGCAGCAGCCGCTGAGGGCAGGCAAAACCGCAGCAGCGCATCGAAGTCGCGGTAGGCCGCAACCAGCTCATAGCCACCAGCGGCGATGGGGCCCAAACCCCGCCAGGGCTGGTCCACCACCGCAAACACCTCCTTCAGCAAGGCCTGGGCCGCGCCGTTGCCCTGCTGGCGCACCACCCGGCCGTAGGCATTAGCAAGCGCCGGGGTGCCCGCCTCCAGCAACTGCACCAGTCGCAGCAGCCCGGCCATCACATCGGCAGGCTCAAAGCCCGTGACCACCACCGGCACCCGGTGGCGCCGCACCAACTGCCCGAGCTCGGCGGTGCCCATCACCGCCCCCACATGGCCCGCCGCCAAAAAGCCCTGCACCTGGTTGCCAGGCTCCTGCAGCAATGTCGCCATCGCCGGCGCCACCCGCACGTGGGCCAGCAGCACCGTGAGGTTGGTAAGCCCCAGAGCCCGGGCCTGGCGCAGCAGCAGGGCGGTGGCCGGTGCCGTGGTTTCAAAGCCCACCGCCAAAAACACCACCTGGCGCTCAGGGCACGCCTGGGCCAGGGCAATGGCCTGTAGGGGCGAGGTGAGCAGCCGCACGTCGCCGCCGGCAGCCCGCGCGCCAAGCAGATCGTGGCCGGCGGCACCGCCCGGCACCCGCAGCATGTCGCCGTAGGAGCAAAGGATCACCTCGGGGCGCACCGCCAGCTCCAGGGCCGCGTCGATGCGTTCGGCCGGAGTTACGCACACCGGGCAGCCCGGGCCATGGATCAACCGCAGCCCCGGTGGCAGCAATTGATCTAGACCCCAACGCAGGATGGCGTGGGTCTGACCGCCGCACACCTCCATCAGGGTCCAGGGGCGGCTGGCAGTGGCAGCAAGCTGGGCCGCCAGCTCAGCTACCCGGCCATTGATTTGGCTTTGCAGGGCGGTACTCACCAGGGGCCCTGCGCCTGGCGGGCATCGGCGGGGCGGTAACCCTGGATGGCTCGCATGTACTGGGCCCGCTCGTATTCGGCCGGATTGGGGCAGCGCTGCTGGCTCATGCAGCCCACCAGCTCCGCCACGCTGGCCACCTCGTGCTCCATCAGCCAGGTGGCCAGCTCCTCCTCCAGGCCCGCCAAGCGCTCGGGGCCATGGCGCAGCAGCGCCCCAACCACCTGGGTCACCGAAGCCCCCGCCATCAACAGCCGCACCACATCGGTGCCCCGGTGCACGCCGCCACTGGCGGCCAGAGCCAGGGGCTGGCGGCCGTGCAGCAGGGCGATCCAGCGCAGCGGCAGCCGCAGGTCATGGGGGGTGGAAAGCAGCAGGTTGGGCCGCACCTCCATGGTCTCGATGTCGATATCGGGCTGGTAGAAGCGGTTGAACAGCACCAGCCCATCGGCGCCCGCCACCGCCAAACGCCGGGCCACGGCGCTGAGGTTGGTGAAGAAGGGGCTGAGCTTCACGGCCAGGGGCAGGCGCACCTCGGCGCGCACCTGGCGCACGATCTCCTCCACCTCGGCTTCGATGGCGGCACTGGAGAGCTCGGGGTCGGTGGGAATCGCATAGATGTTGAGCTCCAGGGCCGAGGCGCCGGCCGCCTCAATCCGCCGCGCCGACTCCACCCACCGGCCAGGGCTGGTGCCATTGAGGCTGGCGATCACCGGCACCGCCAGATGCTTACGGGCCTGCTCGAGATGGCGCAGGTAGAGGTCTTCCCCGCCATGGAAGATCGATGGCTCCGGCACGTATGTGAGCGCCTCGCCATAGCTATCGGCGCCGGCCATGGCATGGCGGTGCAGGTCGAGCTGCTCCTGCTCGATCTGCTCCTCAAACAGCGAATGCAGCACGATCGCTGCCGCCCCAGCCCGCTCGAGGGCTTGCAACTGAGCCAACTCCTCGCTGAGGGGCGCAGCAGCGCCCACTACCAGGGGGCTGCGCAGGGCCAGGCCGAGATAGGTGGTGGAGAGGTCGGGAATCATGGCTTGGGGGCTGGCTGGGAGAGCGCCCGGTAGGTGGCCCAGCGGCATTCGAGCTCCCGCTGGGCCTGGCGCACCAGGGCCTGGGCCCGCTCCGGCTGGCTGTAGCGCAGCATGCGGAAGCGGTTTTCCTGCTCCATCGCCTCCTTGAGCGAGCGCTTTGGCGCCGGGCTATCGAGTTGCAGGGGAATCTCGCCGCGCTCGGCCCGGCGGGGGTCGTAGCGGTAGAGCAGCCAGCGACCCGAATCCACCGCCAGCTTCTGGTGCGCCATGCCCTGGGCCATGTCGATGCCGTGAGCGATGCAGTGGGAGTAGGCAATGATCAGCGAAGGCCCCGGGTAACTCTCAGCCTCCAGAAAAACGCGGATGGTGTGCTCGTCGCGGGCCCCCATCGCCACACTCGCGACATAGACGGTGCCGTAGGTCATCGCCATCAGGCCCAGGTCTTTTTTGGGGGCCGCCTTACCAGCGGCGGCAAACTTGGCCACCGCCCCCCGGGGGGTGCTTTTGGAGGCCTGGCCGCCAGTGTTGGAATACACCTCGGTATCGAGCACCAGGGCATTGACATCGCGGCCACTGGCGAGCACGTGGTCGAGGCCGCCGAAGCCGATGTCGTAGGCCCAGCCATCGCCGCCCACCAACCAGACGCTGGTTTTCACCAGGGCATCGGCTAGCTCCAGCAGCTGGCGGGCCTCGGGCTGCTCCAGGCCGACCAGGTGCTCCTTGAGATCGGCCACCCGCTGGCGCTGCTCAACGATGCCGGCCTCATCGTCTTGATCGGCGTTGCGCAGGGCCTCCAGCAAGGGGGGCGGCAACTCGGCAGGCTCAAGCTGGCCCGCCAACCGCTCCAGCAGATCGAGGGCCATCTGGCGCTGCTGGTCGCGCGCCACCCGCATCCCATAGCCGAATTCGGCGTTGTCTTCAAACAGGGAATTGCTCCAGGCCGGCCCGCGCCCCTCGGCGTTGGCACTCCAGGGGGTGGTGGGCAGATTGCCGCCGTAAATCGAACTGCAACCGGTGGCGTTAGCGATCAGCATCCGATCGCCGAACAGCTGGGAGGCGAGCTTGAGGTAGGGCGTTTCGCCGCAGCCGCCGCAGGCGCCGGAAAACTCAAACAACGGCTGCTGCAGCTGCTGCTGGCCGATCTTGTGCAGGTTGAGCTCGGCGCGGGGCACCTCGCTCAGCTGCAGGAAGAAGTCCCAGTTGCCGCGGGCCTGGTCACGCAGGGGCCGCTGCGGCGCCATGTTGATCGCCTTGCGCTTGGGCTCGCTGCGGTCGCGGGCGGGGCACACCTCCACGCACAGGGCGCAGCCGGTGCAGTCTTCGGCGGCCACCTGGATGGTGAAGGTTTGGCCGGCAAAGGCGGGGTCGCGGGCGGGGGCGGTGCGGAAGCCCTCGGGGGCAGCGGCAAAGGCTTCCGGGGCGCCCACCTTGGCGCGGATCACCGCATGGGGGCACACCAGCACGCACTTGCCGCACTGCACGCACAGGTCTGTTTCCCACACCGGCACCGCATCGGCGATGTTGCGCTTCTCCCAGCGGGCCGTGCCCACCGGCCAGGTGCCATCGCAGGGCAGGGCGCTCACCGGCAGGGCGTCGCCGCGGCGCTCCAGCATCGGCCCGATCACCTCGCGCACAAAATCCGGGGCCCCAGTGAGCCGGTCCTCCCGCAATGGCTCCAGTCCGGAGTCGTCGAGGCTCGACCAATCGAGGGGCACCAGCTGCTCGAGGCTGGCGTCGAGGGCGGCCAGGTTCATCGCCACCACGGCCTCACCCTTGCGGCGATAGCTGGTTTCGATCGAGTGGCGAATCCGGGCGAGGGCCTGCTGGCGCGGCAGCACGCCGCTGAGGGCAAAGAAGCAGGCCTGCATCACCGTGTTGATGTGGGGGCCCATGCCCGCCTGGCGCGCCACTTGGTAGGCATTGATCTGCTGCACCTGAATCCCCTTGCTGCGGATCTGAGCGCGCAGGGCTTGCGGCAGCCGCGTCCAGGTGTCTGCTGGCGCAAAGGGGCTATTGAGCAGAAACACGCCCCCGGGCTCGATGCCGGCCAGCAGATCGAAGCGCTCGACAAAATCCCACTGGTGGCAGGCCACAAACGTGGGCCGCTGGATCAGGTAGGTGGAGCGGATCGGCTCGGGCCCAAAGCGCAGGTGCGACACCGTGACCGAACCCGACTTTTTGGAGTCGTAAACGAAATATCCCTGGGCATATAAATCCGTGCCCTCGCCAATGATCTTGATCGCCGCCTTGTTGGCCCCCACCGTGCCATCGGAGCCCAGGCCGTAAAACACTGCCCGCACCTCAGCGGCGTCGGTGTGGAAGCCGTGTTCGAGGTCAGTGTCGAGGGGCAGGGAGCGGTGGGTGAGGTCGTCGTCGATGCCCACCGTGAAGTGGTTGAGCGGGCGGGGCTGGCCAGGCACCAGCAGGGGCCGCAAATGATCAAATACCGCCTTCACCATCGCCGGGGTGAACTCCTTCGACGACAACCCGTAGCGACCGCCCAACACCGCCGGCAGTGGTGCACCTCCATGGACGGCCGCCCACTCCTCGGCCAGGGCTGCCACCACATCGAGGTAGAGGGGCTCGCCGGGGGCGCCGGGCTCCTTGCAGCGATCGAGCACGGCGATCGCCCGGGTGCTGGCGGGCAGGGCCTCCACCAGCAGCCGGGCCGCAAAGGGCCGAAACAGGCGCACCTTCAGCACCCCCACCCGCTCGCCGGCGGCCTGCAGCGCCGCAGCCGCCTCCACAGCGGTCTCGCAGCCGGAACCCATCAGCACCAGCACCCGCTCGGCAGCGGCGGGGCCGACGTAGTCGTAGGGGCGGTAGGGGCGACCAGTGAGCTCGCCAAAGCGCGCCATCGCCTCGATCAGATGATCCGGGGCTGCGTCGTAGAAGTGATTTACCGATTCGCGCGCCTGGAAGTAGACGTCGGGGTTTTGGCTGGTGCCGCGGATCACCGGCCGATTGGGGCTGAGGGCGCGGGCGCGGTGGGCACTGATTTCCGCCGCGGGCATCAGCTCAAGTAGCTGGCTGTCGCTGAGCGGCTCAATCTTCTGGATCTCGTGGGAGGTGCGAAAGCCATCGAACACATGCAGAAACGGCAGCCGGCTGCGCAGGCTGAGCCGGGCAGCAATGGCGGCAAAGTCGCCCGCCTCCTGCACCGACGCCGAGCAGAGAATCCCGCAGCCGCTGCCGCGGGTGGCCATCACATCGCTGTGATCGCCAAAGATCGACAGGCCCTGGGCCGCCAGGGATCGGGCCGCCACGTGCAGCACCGCCGGGGTGAGCTCCCCCGCCAACTTGTAGAGGTTGGGGATCATCAACAGCAGCCCCTGGCTGGCCGTGAAGGTGGTGGTGAGCGCCCCGGCCTGCAGGGCGCCATGCACCGTGCCGGCAGCACCCGCTTCGCTCTGCAGCTCCACCACCGAAGGCACGCTGCCCCAGAGGTTGGGCCTGCTCTCAGCAGCCCAGGCATCAGCCCACTCGCCCATGGGCGAGGCCGGCGTGATCGGGTAGATGGCGATCACCTCATTGAGGCGGTAGGCCACCCGGGCCACGGCCTCGTTGCCATCAATGGTGTTCTTGGTGGTAGTGAGCTGGGGGCTGCTCATGGCTCCTCGGCGGGATCGTCAGCGAGCACGACGCTCAGGGCCATGCCCACGTGCACCAGCACCCGGTCACCCACCTCCGCCTCCGGCAAGCAGGCCAGGCTCACCCACTGGCGCACACCACCAAAATCCACCTCGGCCTGGCGCCACAGCTCCGCATCTAAACCGGCATCCGCAGGCGAACCGGTGATCGTCAAGATCAGACCGGGGGTGGCAAGGCACATGGGTAGGCCTCCACGCTCTACTTCGTTATAGAGGGATCAGCCAGAGCTGCCCAAAGCTGGCCTAGGGCCAGGCCGCCGTCGTTGCTGGGTAGCTGCTCAGCCCAGCGGGGAACCAGGCCCGCCGCCCGCAGGGCAGCGGCGCTGCGCTCCAGCAGCAGGCGGTTCTGGAAGCAGCCCCCGGCCAGCAGCACGGTGGTGGCACCAAGGCGCCCAGCTGCCTGAGCCGCGGCGCTGGCCAAGCCGGCCGCCAGGGAAGCGTGGAAGCAGGCAGCGCTCTCCTGCGGCGACACGCCCGCGTTCAACAAGCTGTGCAACAGGGGCTGCCAGTCGAGCCAGCCAAGCTCCAGCCCTGCAGCCGGCAGCAGCGGCATGGGCGCCACCAGCGGAGGCGGGGCCTGCAGGGCTAGGCCCTCCAGCAGCAGCCCCGCCTCCCCCTCAAAGCTGCTGCGCTGGCACAGATCCAGCAGGGAGGCCGCCGCATCAAACAGGCGGCCAGTGCTGGAGCAAAGCGGGCTATGGCAGCCGCTGGCGATGGCCTGCAGCAGCAGCTGCCAATCGCCGGGGCTGAAAGCGGCCCGGCAAGCAGCGGCCCCTGGATGGCCCAGGGCCTCCGGGCCGGCCGCGGCCAGCAGCCCCAGGGCGGCCCGGCGTGGTTCAGCCATGGCCCGCTCGCCGCCGGGCAGGGGAAAGGGGCGCAGGCAGGCCCAACGCTCGGCGCCAGCTGCCGTGAGCCAGAGCAGCTCGCCGCCCCAGAGCCGATGGCCGCTCGCCCCGGCCGGCTCGCCATAGCCGAGGCCGTCGCAGGCCCACACCAGCAGGGGCAGCTGCAGGCCGTGCTCCGCCGCCACCGCCAGGCCATGGGCGCGGTGGTGCTGCACCAGCTGCAGCGGAATCCCCAGCCGCCTGGCCGCCACCGCCGCCAGCTGGTGGCTGGCGTAGCCGGGATGGCCATCGCAGGCAAGGGCAGCGAGCACTGGGTCGTGGCGCTCCAGCAGCTGCTCGAGCCCCTCGCTCAACAGCTGCTGCGGCAGGGGGCCAGCCAGATCACCCAGCAGCGGCGCCAGCCACACCCGACCGCCGCGGGCCAGGGCCGGCGCACTTTTGAGATCACCGCCAAGGGCCAGGGCGGTGCCCGGCGGGGCCTGCAGAGCTAGGGCCTGGGGGGCGTAGCCGCGGGCCCGGCGCAGCAGCACCGGCCGCCCTTCGATCACCTGTAGCACCGAGTCGTCGAGGCGGCGGGCGATCGGGCGATTGTGCAGCAGGAAGCCATCGGCGATACCGGCGAGGCGATCGAAGGCCTCGGCCGGATCGAGGCAGAGGGGCTCGCCGCTGCGATTGCCGCTGGTGGCCACCAGGGGGCGGCCAAAGCCCTCCGCCAGCAGCTGGTGCAACGGCGAAGCCGGCAACATCACCCCCAAAGCAGCGCTGCCGGGGGCCACCCCGGCGAAGAGCTGGTGCTGGCCTGGCCGTAGCCGCAGCAGCACGATCGGCGCGGCCGGGTGCTGCAACTGGAGCCTTTCAGGCCCCGATAGCTCCACCAGGGGAGCGATGGCCTCCAGATCGGCTACCAGCAGAGCCAGGGGCTTAGCGGGCCGCTGCTTGCGCTGGCGCAACCGGGCCACCGCCGCCGGATCGCCGGCAGCCACCAGCAGCTGGAAGCCGCCCACCCCCTGCAGGGCCAAAATCCCGCCCGCCGCCAGCAGGGCCAGGGCTGCCGCCAGCGGATCTGCTCCACAGTCTGCGGGCCCCTGCCACTGCAACTGGGGCCCACAGGTGGGGCAGCCGATCGTTTCGGCGTGGAAGCGGCGATCGCCGGGGTCGTCAAACTCCCGCTGGCACAGAGCGCACAGGCGGAAGCCCGCCAGGCTGGTGTGGGCGCGGGCGTAGGGCTCGGCGCTGGCGATTGAGTAGCGCGGCCCGCACTGGCTGCAGCTGATGAACGGGTAGCGGTAGCGGCGGTTGGCGGGGTCGTGGAGCTCCGCCAGACAGGTGGGGCAGGGGGCCAGATCGGCGACGAGGGACGGGGCAACCAGGGCAGCGCCCAGGGGTTGGGCGCTGGCGGCGGCGATGCGCAGGCCAGGCGGCGCCGGAACGAGGGGCGGGAGCCACTCGGGCGCCAGTGGCTCCAGAGCGCCGGGAGGCTGCAACGCCTCGGGCAACCGCCGCACCAGCAGCTCCAGCGAGCGGCGCTCCCCCTGCAACTCCAGCCTTACGGCGCCAGCGACGTTCTCCACCTCGCCCACCAGCTGCAGCTCGGCGGCCAGGCGGTGCACCAGGGGCCGAAAACCCACGCCCTGCACCACGCCGCGGCACCACAGGCGCAGCCGCACCTCGCTCATCGCGCCAGGGCGTTGATCAGGGCGTCGAGGCCGGCGCCGCTGCGGGCCGAGGTTTCCAGCACGCGGGCGTGGGGGGCCACCCGGGCGATGGCGGCGTGGGCGGCGGCGCGATCGAAGCCCACCGCTTCGGCCAGGTCGCTCTTGGTGATCAGCACCAGATCGGCGCCGTGGAAGATCGGCGCGTATTTGAGCGGCTTGTCTTCTCCCTCGGTGGTGGAGAGCAGCACCACCCGCAGGCTCTCGCCGAGGTCGTAGGCGCCGGGACACACCAGGTTGCCCACGTTCTCGATCAGCAGCAGTTCAAGCTGCTCAAGGCTGATGCCCTGGTGCTGGAGGCGATGCAGACCCTCGGCCACCATTGGCGCCTCCAGGTGGCAGGCCTGGCCGGTGGTGATCTGCACCGCCGCCAGCCCGGCAGCCTGCAGGCGGCGGGCGTCGTTGTCGGTGGCCAGATCGCCCACGATCACTGCCAAGCCGCTGGAATCGAGGCGCTGGGCCAGGGCTTCGAGCAGGGCGGTTTTGCCCGCGCCGGGGGAGGAGAGCAGGTTCACCACCGTGACGCCTGCGGCTTGAAAGCGCTGGCGCAGGCCGGCGGCCTGGGCATCGTTGCGTTGCAGCAGGGCCGTGTGCAGGGGTAGCTGGCGGGTTGGTTCTGGGAGCGGCTCAGGCGCCGGCTGTCCGCAGGAGCAGTCGCGGCACATGTCGGCAATCGGCAGAGGCCAGATCCAGGCTAGGCACCACCCGGAACCCTTCCGGAATGAGGGTCATGGGCCTCCGCCCCTGCAAGGTTCAGAGCACCACTAGTGCAGACGGTGATCAGGTCATCTGAATGCGAATCAGGCTGTCCCACAGTCGCGTTGGCAGGATCCGGCTGGCGATCACTGAGGCCGACTGGTGACCGCAGAGGTAACGGGCTGATGGGGTGGGGTCGGTGAGGGCTCGCTCGATTGTTAGTGCCACCTCTAGCGGCTGGGAGGCACCCCGGTAGACCGCATCCCAGCTCTTGCGAACGGCACGCATCATGTTGCCGTAGGTGCTGCAAGACAAAGCTCCCTCGATCGAGGGGGCGGCCACATTGGCAAAGTCGGTGGCGATCACGCCCGGCTCAACCACCACCACGTTGACGCCAAAGGCCTTGAGCTCGAGACGCAAGGCATCGCTCAGGGCCTCCAGCGCAAACTTGCTGGCCCCATACCACCCCGATCCGGGTGAAACACAGCGACCGGCAATAGAGGAGATATTGACGATGCGACCACGACCTCGCTCGCGCATGGCAGGTAATAACTGCTGGGTGAGCCCCATCAGCCCAAAGACGTTGACTTCGAAAATCGCCCGGGCTCGATCCAGGGGCAATGTCTCGAGCGGACCCACTTCACCGAAGCCGGCGTTATTGACCAGCGCATCGAGCGCACCCACCTTGGCGGTGAGCTGCTCAGCGAGCTCGCGGCGTGAGTGCTCATCGATGAGATCCAACGCCATCACCTCGGCACCCAAGGCTGCCAAGGGCTCCATTGCTTCCAGCCGCCGAGCAGCGGCAAACACACGCCAGCCGCGCTCCAGCAATAGGCGGGCTGTCTCCGCACCAATTCCGCTGGAGGCTCCGGTAACAAGAACGGTTGGGGCTGGCATTACAAGCTCTGAATTGAAATCACAAAACGAAGATCCCGACTATATGAACTATCCTTAAACTAATCGTACCTCAAGTTTGAACTCTTGCTAGATGCTGTCGTCCCGCTTTGCCCGGATGGCATTGTACTCAATATTGAATAAATCTCACATCAAGAATGCTAGACCACAGCCAAGCCACCTGATCAGCAGGCCGTCGGGGTTCATGACGGCAAACAGCAGAGGCCTACCGATCAGCTGTCACCACACGATTGCGGCCACCATTCTTTGCGATGTAGAGGTGTTGATCCGCTCGCTGAATCCAGACCAGTTGGTCCTCCCTTCGTTGGCGCTGAGCGACGCCAAAGCTGGCGGTAACCATGCCCACCTCTGAGAACGGCTGACAAGCAATACAACTGCGGAGCTTCTCCGCTAACGATTTTCCTGCTGCGATATCGCAGTGGGGCAGGACGATCAAAAACTCTTCACCGCCCCAGCGGCCAAAAGCATCGCTATCTCGGAGCTTTACCTGAATTCTCTGGCAAAACTCCACCAAAACATGATCGCCAGCGGGGTGACCGTAGC
>NZ_JAGQDB010000034.1:0-23840 GCF_024346495.1 Cyanobium sp. A1C-AMD
AGAAGGTGGTTAGCCATGAATCACTTAAGGAGCGGGTGCTCGATATCCCGCCCCAGCAGTGCATCACCCGCGACAACGTCGGCATCGAGGTGGATGCGGTTGTTTATTGGCAGCTGCTGGAGCACGCCCGCGCCTACTACGCCGTCGACAACCTGCAGGCAGCCATGGTGAACCTGGTGCTCACCCAGATCCGCGCCGAGATGGGCAAGCTCGACCTCGACCAAACCTTCACCACCCGCCAGGAGGTGAATGAGGTGCTGATGAAGGAGCTGGATCAGGCCACCGATCCCTGGGGCGTGAAGGTGACTCGGGTGGAATTGCGTGATATCCAGCCCTCACGGGGCGTGCAGCAGGCGATGGAGCAGCAGATGACAGCCGAGCGGGAGAAGCGGGCGGCGATTTTGCGTTCGGAAGGCGAGCGCGACTCCCAGGTGAATGCGGCCCGGGGCCGGGCTGAAGCCCTGCTGCTGGATGCCGAAGCCCAGGCCAAGCAGCAGACCCTACTGGCCCAGGCCAGGGCCGATGCGGCTAGTCGGCTGGCGGAGGCGATGCAGGCCAACCCCCAGGCCGCCGAGGCGATGCGTTTGCTGCTGGCCGGCGACTGGATGGCCATGGGCGAGCAGATGGCCCAGGCGCCTGGAGGCAGTGTGCTGATGGTGGATCCCCAGAGTCCGGCAGCCCTGCTCACCGCGTTGCGAGGTCTGCAGCAGGGTCAGGGTTGAGGCGGCAGCGGCGGCGGTGGTAGGCCCCTATCCCCAGCAGCCCAATCCCCAGCAGCCTCGAGCCTTACGGCAGTGCCGATGGCGCAAGCCATCAACATTCCACCCGCCTGTCCCAGCACCTCGTAGTCCACCCGCACCCCCACAACGGCATCGGCTCCCAGCAATCGAGCGCGCCTGCCTAGTTCCTGCAGTGCCATCTCCCGGGCCCGCTCCAGAGTGACCTCATAGGACCTAGCCCGCCCGCCGATTAGGTCGCGGATTGAGGCCAGGATGTCGCGAAAGATATTGGCGCCCAAAATGGTTTCGCCGTGCACCAGGCCCAGGTAGTGCCGTATCGGCTGGCCTTCAAGGCTGGAGGTGGTGCTGAGCAGCATGGGTGTCACCGCAACCAGGGGCTTAGCCCAGTTTGCTGTTCCTACTGCTGGAGCTGCTGCTGCGCCTGCCAGCGCCCGAATAAATCCGGCCGGCGTTCGGCGGTGCGCTGCTGCTGCTGCTCAAAGCGCCAGCGGGCGATGGCGCCATGGTCGCCGCTGCGCAGCACCGCCGGCACCTCCAGCTCCCGGAAGTTGGCGGGACGGGTGTAGTGGGGATGCTCGAGCAGTAGGGCGCTGTGGCTCTCATCCTCGAGGCAGGCCTGGGTGCCCACGGTGCCGGGCAGCAGCCGCACCACGCCGTTGATGATCACCGCCGCCGGCAGCTCGCCGCCGGTGAGCACGAAGTCGCCGATCGATACCTCCTCATCAGCAAGGGAGCGGATGCGTTCATCGAAACCTTCGTAGTGGCCGCAGATCAACACCAGCTGGTCATAGCCGCTAGCCCAGCGGCGCAGATCGCTCTGCTGCAGGGGCTTGCCCTGGGGGCTCATCAGCAGCACCCGCCGCCGCGGCAGCACCGGGATCGCCTCCACCGCCGCAAATACCGGCTCTGGTTTGAGCACCATGCCGGCGCCGCCGCCGTAGGGCTCGTCGTCGACCTTGCGGTATTTGTCGGTGGCGAAATCGCGGGGGTTGTGGGTGTGGAGCCCGGCGATGCCGGCAGCAAAGGCCCGGCCGATCACCCCCAGACCCAGCAGTGGCGCAAAGGCCTCCGGTGCCAGGCTCACCACATCAAGGCGCATCAGCTCAGCTCGCGGGCACGGTGGGCCGGCTTACCCGGCGGATCTCGGAGCTGAAGCTGGCCCGGCCGGGGCTGCCATCAACGCCGGTTTCCACCGTGGAGCGCAGCCTCAGATTGGGCTTGGTGAACCAGATTCGCTCGCGCACCTCCCGGCCATTACCTGGGATCACCAGCTCCAGGCTCCCGTCGGGCCAGAGCTGCCAGCGGCCCTGCTGCTCGCCGCTGCGGAAGCCACCTTCGGCGTCGAAGTGCAGCTGCTGCTGGGCCACCGCATCTTTCTGGCCCACTTGCAGGCCGCCCGCCCCACCAGCGGTCTCGGCCTCGAGAAAGGCCACCACCAGCTCGCCGCGGTCGCTTGTGTGCCAGCCGTCGTCGTCGTCATCGCCGGCGTTTACCTCGCCGAGGGCGAACTGGCTGCGCAGGCCCATCCATTCGCCGGCGCAACAGCGCAGAAAGGCTCCGATTTCTTCGGGAGGAAATGGGGCGGTGTTGGGTCTGGGCTCGCTCATGGGCGTGATTCTCTCAGCCGCCTGACCCGCTGTCGCCCATCCAGATCACCTGGTGGCCGTAACCGCGGAGGGTTCGATCCGCTGTAAGCAGGGGGAGGTCGCGATGGATCCAGGGCAGATGCTGCACCGCCAGAAAGTGTTCTGGCTCGATTCCCAGTTCCCAGAGGCTCACCTCGCTGCACATCATGGGTAAGCGGCGGTCCATGAGGGTGCCACGCAACGTTGCCGGTATGCGCTCAGGGGCAATGGCCAGCCAGAGCAGCAGCTCGGCTTTGAGGTCGCAGTCCAGAACCACAGACCCCTGAAGAAAGCCGAGCTCGCGTCGGCGAGGAGCCTCATCTACCGGCACCAGCCGCACCATGGCTTTGCCGGCACTCGCAATCACCACATCCTCGCCATCGAGCGCTTGCTCGACATACCTGGAGAGATTGGTTTTGGCGTCGTGGAGGTCGACTTGCATTGCTTCGGCTTAGCCGGTAAAGCGGCTAAGCAGGTGTTACTCCCCCCGGTAGCCCAGTTCGCTCAAGCGCGCGGCGCTGCGGCGCCAATTGGGCACCACCTTCACGAACAGCTCCAGATACACCGGCCCGTCGATCAATTTCTGCATCTGCTGGCGGGCGCCGCTGCCGATCTCCTTAAGCATGCGGCCCCCTTTGCCGATCAGGATCCCCTTCTGGCTGCTGCGCTCCACCAACACCGTGGCCAGCACGGCGGTGCGCGGCCCGTCGTCGACGATGCGCTCGATCTGCACCGCCACCGAGTGGGGAATCTCCTCGCGGGTGTGGTGCAAAACCTGCTCGCGGATCAACTCCGCCAGCAGCAACTGCTCGGGCTGATCGCTCACCGCATCCGGTGGGTATAGGTGGGGACCCTCCGGTAGGTCGGCGGCGAGAGCTGCCACCAACTCGCTGGTACCCGCGCCGTTCAAGGCGCTCACCGGATGCAGGGGCCAGCCCGGCACCAGCTCGCGGTAGCTCTGGGCTAGCTCCTCGGTCCGGGCCGGATCCACCAGGTCATTTTTGTTGAGGGCTAGGTGCACAGGTGCGCGGCAGTGCTGCAACATCTCCACGATGAAGCCATCGCCCCGGCCAGCCGGCTCGCTGCCATCCACCAGCAGCAGCACCACATCCACTTCCCCGATGGCGCGGCGGGCGCTCTGCACCAGTCGCTCCCCCAGCAGGTGGTGGGGCTTGTGGATACCCGGCGTATCTAGCAGCACCAGCTGGGCTGTTTCGGTGGTGAGGATCGCCCGCAGCCGGTTGCGGGTGGTTTGGGCAACGGGCGAGGTGATCGCCACCTTTTCGCCCACCAGCTGGTTGAGCAGGGTGGATTTACCCACGTTTGGCCGGCCGATCAGCGCCACGAAGCCGGAGCGAAAGCCCTCAGGGCTCGTGGGCAGGGCTGGGATGGTCGTGGGAAACTCCATAACACCAGCCTGGCAGCCGGCAGGCCTTAGAAGGTTTTGGCTTCTGCCCGGGCCAGGGCTTCGCTGGGATCCCGGCTGAGGTCAGCCTCGAGGAAGTCGCGCGTCTGGGGCAGAGCCACCCGCAGCTCGGATTCCAGGTGCAGATCCACGGTCAACTGGCCCGCTTTCACAGCGCCGTTCTCGAGCACATGGCCTCCGCAATGGCGATCGTCGCTGAGGAAATGGAAGTGATAGCCAGGGATATTCAGGCTGCTGACGTAACTCGGCGACCAGAAGCCCACCAGGGTGCCGCTGAGGTTGTGGTGGTCGAACACGGTCTGGACTGTGGCGGCTGCCTCCAGTTCCGTGCCGGTCTCCACGGCGCTGACGGTTCGCACCTCAATGCGATCCAGCATGCCGCGCACGCGGATGGCCATGAAGAGGTTGTCGCTCGGTCGCAACGCGTCGAGGCGGTTGCAAAGGTCTGCCCAGCTGGTCACCTGCTCGAACTGGTGCTGCTGGTCGCTGTGGAAATGGGTCACCACAAAAAAGGGCGTCAGTTCCTCGTCGGGGGCTCGGCTGAGGGAACCATCGGCCCGGGCTTGCCAGCATTCGCCCTCCAGCAGCACCCCTTCGCCATCGAGGTGGTCGAAGGTGCCCAGGCCGAAATCGCCATGCCGGGCCAGCTCGCCTACCCGCAGGCAGCCCTGGGACACCCCTTCCACCACGGCCGTGGAGGTGGATACCTGCCAGAGGGTGTGGTGCTCCAGGTCGAGATAGTCGCTCAGAGCCGCTCGCAGCACGTGGCTGGCGCTTTCGCCCGTGCGACGGCAATGCGCCTCCAGGGCCCGGCGGTGTCCCTCGGGCAAGTGCAGCTCCATCGTGTGGCGGCGGCGGGACATCGAAGCGGGGCAGCTAACGCCCACAGGCTGCTTTAGTGTGAAGTTTGTGTCCATAGCGATGACCCCAGCTCCTCGCCAACCCACCTTCCAGCAGGCCATGGAGATCACGGCCCAGTGGCTGGCCCTCTGGGAGAACGGTGAACTCAGCGACGAGGTGCTGGCCGACCGGGTGGCTGAGCTGGTGGCAAGCCGAGATGGTGCCCGGGGCTTTTTTGTTGTGAGCCTGGCCGGCGACTGCCCGCTGATGGACCGCCTGCCCGAAACCCTGCTGCTCCAGCTGCGGCTGGCAGGCGAGGGCGTCGTCGATCTCTCGGCCCGCAACCTGGCCATGAGTACGGCGATGGCCCTTCACCATCAACGCGCTGGCGATTCCAGCCAGCAGGGGGCTTCGGAGCGGGTGCAAGCCCGCTGCACCGAACTGCTGCGGAGCCTTGAGCCTCAGGCCGTTAAGGAGCGGCTGGAAATCCTGCTGGCGGCTACCGCCGGGCAGGGAGAAGACGTCGCCTTCCTGGATCGCTGGGGCTACGACGCCGAGCAGCGGAGCTCGATCGCCGCCGCAATCGAAGCTGTGGCTGAGGCTTGAAACGGGCCAAGATGACTTGATTGCCCCGCCGTCGCTTCTGCCCATGATTCGCCCCTTTCCATCCCGGGCGTTGCGCATCCTGGCCACGGGAATCGGTGCCGCCGCCCTGCTGGGCCCGGCGCCTGCCAGGGCGATTGAAACCATTAATTTGCGCCTGCCGCTGCTCGAGACGGACTTCAGCATCAGGGTCGCTGAATTGCGCAGTCCGGAAGCATTGATTGCCGGTGACAGCGATCTAGCCGAGCTCGACCGTGCCACCCGAGGCGAGATTGGCCGCAGGCTTAAGGCTGTGCTGAGCTCCAACCTGCCCTTTGAGGCCAAGGCGGTTATTCGCCAGGCCCAGGGTTCACCGCTGCTTGATCAGGTGCTGCTGTTGGTGGGGGCCCTAGGCGACATCGATGGCTTGCCTGATCCGCTCGATCCGGCTCAGTTTGAGCAAGCCATGGAGCGGTCTGCCGCTAAGGGGGGCATCACCCTGCTGGATGTGATCGAGCAGCTACCAGGCCAGAGCGTCACGGTAGAGCTGGGCCGTTTGGGATTTTCAATTCAGCGGTTTCGAGACCAACGCCGCTCGGCTGAAAAGCTGATTGCCTCCATGCCGGCTGTGGGCAGTGCTGGACCACTGCAGGAGGCAGGGCGGCAGTCCGTTGCCCGCCAGGAATTAAAAATCGTCGTTGGCCATCGCCCGGAGCCGTTGGCTCTGGTGGTGCTCGAGCCAACCGGATCTGGAGCGGCGCCCAATCGACTGGTGGTGATTTCCCACGGGCTGTGGGATGACCCCAGCAACTTCGAGGGCTGGGCAGCCCACCTGGCTAGCCATGGCTACACCGTGGTGCTGCCCCGCCACCCAGGCAGCGATCAAAGCCAGCAGCGAGCCATGCTGGCCGGCAAGCAGCCCCCTCCCAGTCCGTCTGAGCTGGCCCTGCGGCCAAAAGACGTGTCGGCCGTGATCGATGCCGCCGCCCAGGGCCGGCTGGCCTTGCGCCGACCGGTGGACACCCAGGCGGTGCTGGTGGCAGGCCATTCCTGGGGGGCGACCACTGCGTTGCAGCTGGCTGGGGCCCGGCCCATCACCACCAAACTTCAGCAGCTTTGCGATGAGGTGCGCGACCCCTCCCGCAATCTCAGCTGGATATTGCAGTGCAACTTCGTTGGTTCGGCGGATAGTGCCGCTCTGGTCGACCCCCGGGTGGCTGCTGCCATTGCGGTGAGTCCGCCGATGCGCTTGCTATTTGATGTCGATTCCGCCGGCAGCATGAAGGCGAAGGTGCTGGTGATCAGCGGTAGCCGCGACTGGGTGGTGCCGCCCGGGCCCGAGGCGATCGAGCCCATGGCCAGGGCCACCCTGGGCGGCGCCAGTGGCCATCGCCTGGTGCTGGCTGAGAATGCTGATCACTTCAATTTGCGTTCCCCCAGGGGCGAGTCCGGGGGGGCCTTGCGGGCCCTGTTGCTGGCTTGGTTTAACTCTGCTGCTCGCTTAAGCCCAGGTAACCCGCCTGAATTGCCACTTGCTGGTTGGGGCAGTGCCACCCATCCGCTGCGGGACGTGACATCGTCGTTGCCCAAGCCACCGGCTCAGCCATAAAAAAAGCGCCCCTTTGGGGGCGCTGAAGTTGCAGGATTGAAGCTCAGTCGCGGCGGCCGCCGCCCTGGAGGGCGATGATCAAGCGCAGGATGAAGATAAATAGGTTGATGTAGGTGAGATACATCCCCAAGGCGCCGGCCAAGTATTGGTCGTCGCTATAGGTGCGAGGCATCGTGTAGAAGTCGACGAATGCTGCGCCTACGAACAGCACCGTGCCGAAACCTGCAATCAGCAGTTCGAAGGTGCCGCCGGTGAACACGCCTGGGGCAAAAATGCCACCGATAATCTGCACGACCATGGCGATCAGCAGGCCGAGGATGCCCAGACCCACTACGCCGCTCAGGGCTTGGCCGATGTTGTCGCTCATGCGGCGACCCACCACTGAGGCCACCACAAAAGTGATGCCCGTAGCCAGGGTGGCTGTGCCGATGGCGCCGACACCAGCGGCGCTTACGGCGTAGGCAACGATGCCACTGAGGGTGAAGCCGGTGATGAGGCTGTAGGCCGTCAGCAGCGGGAGGGCGGTGTTGTTGTTGCCCTTCAGGGCCACATTCTGGGCCACGAAGAACAGGATGAAGTTGCCGATCAGGGCCACCCAGAACAGGGGCATGAACAGGGCTGGGCTGCTGGCCATCAGGGCTAGGCCTCCCATCACCCCACCGGCGGTGAGCACCATGCCGCCGCCCACATAGGGCAGGGCCTTGTTGACCACATTGGGGCCCACCAGGGCGCTCGATTGGGCCTCACGAATGGCCTGTTGAAAATTGCTGCTGGCCGGCATGGCGCACCAGTGGTTTCGAAGTTTCTATATCCTGCCAGCGATCTGCAGGCAACGGGAGGCCCTGCTGGCTGCCGTTGGTGCGGATCTCCCTATCGGGATTGGGCTCAGGTTGGGCGCCTGGGCTTCAGGAATCGCCACCGACCTGGTTGTTTGAGCTAGGCCAGAGCCCCGCCGCGAGCACCGCAACGCCGGTGCCGATGAATGATTCAGCCAAGCGCAGCAGGGCATTTAGCCCCGGACTCAGCTTCGGATCCAGGCTGCCGGTGACCATCACAACGATCACGGTGATAGCCGCCAGGCGGCCATGGCTCGGCACATTGATCGCTGCGCAGAGCGCAACTGTGGCGAAGATTGCCACGGCCATGCCCAGGGGGTGAAAGGGAAGCAGCGTCAGGTAGATGGCACTGGTGCCGGCGCCTATGGCTGAACCCAAAATTCGCAGCGAGGCTGAGTTGGTTGTCTCCCTGCGGGTGGCCTGGGTTACCACGATCGCTGAGATCGCCGACCAAAGCCCGCCGATCTTGGGTAGGTAGCCCGGGAACAGATTCGTGAACCAGTAGCCAAGCAAGTAAGCCACCAAAGCCGCTATGGCGATTTCGGCGGGGATGCGCAGACGCTCTGCTTTGTTCATGGTTCAGGCTCACTGCACTGGTTATCGAATCGCCTTTTAACGGCAGGCGCCAGCTTGGTGGCATCGCGATCGGCATAGGCCTCCACCAGCCGCTGCACTAGCGGGTGGCGCACCACGTCAGCCGCGGTGAGCTCGCAGATCGCCACACCCTCCACCCCCTGCAGCACCTGGGCCGCTTCCTGCAGGCCGCTCTTTACCCCATAGGGCAGGTCCACCTGGGTGGGATCGCCAGTTACCACCATGCGGGAGTGTTCCCCCAGCCGGGTAAGCACCATCCGCATCTGGGCGGTGGTGGTGTTTTGGGCTTCGTCGAGGATCACAAAGGCGTCGGCCAGGGTGCGGCCGCGCATGTAAGCAAGAGGGGCCACTTCAATCACCCCTTTTTCCAGCAGGGCACCGGTGCGCTCGGCGCCAAGCAGGGCGTGCAGGGCGTCGTAGAGGGGGCGCAGGTAGGGATCAACTTTCTGCTGCAGATCGCCCGGTAAAAACCCGAGCCGTTCGCCCGCCTCAACCGCCGGGCGAGTGAGCACCAACCGCTCGACCTTGCGCTCGGTGAGCATGCGCACCGCCTGAACGGCGGCCAGAAAGGTTTTGCCCGTGCCCGCCGGGCCGAGGGCAATGGTGAGGTCGTGGCGCTCCATAGCTTCCACATAGGCCTGCTGGCGCAGGGTGCGCGGACGCAGCAACTTGCCACTCTGGCTGCGGGCCAGCACCTGGCGCCCCATTTGCTGATGCTCCGCGCTCCTGCCGGTGTCGAGGGCCTGCAGGGCTACCCGCACATCCACTTGGGTGATGGCTTGGCCTTCCTGCCACAGGGGGCGAAGCAATTCCACCAACGCCGCAGCACGCTCCAGCTGGCTGGGGGGTGCCTGAATGACCAAATCCAGCCCCCGCAGCACTAGCGAAGCTCCGGTGAGGGCTTCGAGTTGGCGCAGGGTGGATGATTCGGCGTCACCTGCCAGGGCTAGAGCCGCGGCAGGATTGGGCAGGGGAATGGCAAAGCTTGTGGGCCCCTTTGGCTCTGCCATGGGGCGAAAGCTCAAGCTTCGGCGGTAGCAGCGGCTTCCGTAGTTGCTTCGTCGGCACTGGCGGCTTCAGCAGCAGCAGCTTCGGCAGCTGCTTTGGCTTCGGCGGCAGCAGCAGCTTCGGCAGCCTTTGCCTCAGCAGCTTCCTTGACAGCTTGCTTGGCTGCAGCTTCGCGGGCATCAGCCTGCTTTTGCTTGCCAACGACCTCAGCAGGGCGCACGGTCTTCTCGATCAGACCACCCTTCTCCAGCAAGGAGCGCACCGTGTCGGTGGGTTGGGCCCCTTGACCCAAGCGAGTGCGGATCGCCTCGGTGTCGAGACGGGTCTCTTTGGTGCGGGGGTTGTAGAAGCCCAGCTCCTCAAGCGGACGTCCGTCGCGGCGAGAGGTGCTGTTAGTGGCCACGAGGCGGAAACTCGCTTCCCGCTTCTTTCCAAACCGCTTCAGGCGGAGCTTGATCATCGTGGCCTTGCGCTAGGTGTCCAAACAAGCAATGTACCCGGTCGGGTGCTCATAGCTGGCCGAATCCCTTGCGTTTCTTGGCGGGCTTGGCAACTCTTTGCCCCGCCCCACCGCCGCCCATGGGGCCAGGCATGCCAGGCATGCCGGGCATTCCAGGCATTCCAGGCATTCCCCCCATCCCTGGCATGCCGGGCATGCCGCCGCCACGGGTCATCTGCTGCATGAAGCCGCGCATCTTCTGGAAATCGGCCAGCACCTTGTCCACCTCGGCCGAGCTGTGGCCGCAGCCAGAGGCGATGCGGCGCCTTCTTGAGGGTTGGGAGGCCAGCAGCTCCGGTTGCTGGCGCTCGATCTCTGTCATTGAGCCAATCATCGCCTCAATCTTTTTGAGCTGCACCTCGCCTTGCTTGAGCATGCCGTCGTCAATTTTGTTCATGCCCGGGATCAGCTTCATCAGCCCGCCCAGGGAGCCCATGCGCCGGATCATGCGCATCTGCTGCAGAAAGTCGGAGAAGTCGAAACTGGCTTCCTGGAGTTTTTGCTGCATGCGGGCCACGTCGGCCAGCTCCACCTCCTTGGTGGCCTTCTCCACCAGGGTGAGCACGTCGCCCATGCCGAGGATGCGGCTTGCCATCCGTTCGGGATGGAAGGGCTGGAGCGCCTCTACCTTCTCGCCGGTGCCGATGAACTTGATCGGCGCACCGCTCACCTTGCGTATCGAAAGGGCGGCACCGCCGCGGGAGTCGCCGTCGAGCTTGGTGAGCACGGCTCCTGTGATCCCAACCTGCTCGTGGAAGGCCCGGGTGAGATCGGCGGCCTCCTGGCCGATCATCGAATCCACCACCAGCAGCACCTCGTCGGGCTGCACGGCCTGACGGATCCGCACCATCTCCTCCATCATCGACGTGTCGATTTGGAGTCGGCCGGCGGTGTCCACCAGCACCGTGTCGAAGCCCTCCTCGCGGGCCTTGGCGATGCCGGCGGCGGCGATGTCCTCGGGCTTGGCATCGGTGCCAAGGCTGAATACCTCCACGCCGATTTGGGCGCCCAGGGTTTTTAGCTGCTCAATGGCGGCAGGTCGGTAGACGTCTGCTCCCACAAGCAGGGCCTTGCGCCCCTGTTCCTTGAGGTGAAGGCCGAGCTTGGCGGTGGCGGTGGTTTTGCCGGCGCCCTGCAGGCCGGCCATCAGCACCACCGAGGGCGCACCGGGTTTGCCTCCTGCGGCCAGGGGGGCGTTCTCGCCTCCCATGGTTTCAACCAGCTGCTCGTGCACCAGCTGGATAAATTTCTGATCCGGGCTAACGCCCCGGACCACCTCGGCGCCCACGGCCTTGCGGCGCACCTCCTCGACGAAGTCCTGAACCACCGGCAGGCTCACATCCGCCTCCAGCAGGGCTCGACGCACCTGCTTGAGCGCGCCTTCAACGTTGGTTTCCGTGATCGAGGCCTGCCCTCTCAGGCTCTTAACCGCCTCTTCAAATCGCTGGGAAAGCTCGTCAAACATCGCGGTGCCACTCCGGGGCCAGGGGTTGGGGCCTGGGCCCCATATTGAAACGATCGTAAAAACCAGTCCGGCTGGTCAGGGAGCTTTCTGGAAGCTCACCAGGCGCCAGATACCTCCGTCGCGGCCAAACACATAGAGGTTGCGAAGCTCCATCTTGCTGGGCTCGCCTTGAGGATCCCCCTTGGCGTTGAGCCGCTGATCGGTGTAGCTCAGCCCCACCGTGGCGGCGATGCGGTTGGTGTCTCGCTCGTTGATCACCAGATTGGTGATGTCGGTGCTGATGGTCTGGGTTTCGCCACGGGCCTGATCGGCGTCGCGCTCCGAGGCGAGTCGATCCAGCTGGCTTGGCCGGGCCAGCACCTCCAGGGGAATGCGACTGTCTTTGCCTGCCAGGATTGCGGCCTTGGCGTCGAGCCATGCTTCGAGCAGGGCCTGCACCTGGGCTTCACTCGGCGCTTCCTCCCGCAGGGGCAGGCTGGGCTCGGCGGCAGGGGTTGCCTTGACGGGAGCGGTGGGCTTGATGGGAACAGCTGGTGGGGCGACCGGTTGCACCGCGATGGGAGTGCGGCCCGGGCCGGGGGCGGGAGAGCGCAGCCTCACAAACGAGGCGATAGCAAGCAGTGCTACCCCGGCTGCCACTGCTACTCCGGTAGTTGTGCGGCGCGAGGGCCACTGCCACTGCCCCTGCCACGGCAACTGCCACTGCCACTGGGGCATGCGCTCCATCCAGGAGGCAGGACCATGGCTATCCCAGGCTTCCCGCAGGTTCTCTAGCCAGTCCGTCCCGTCCCAGTCCCACTGCTCGTCTTCGTCTTCCTGTTCCAGGAAGCCGCCGCTGGGGCTGGCTGGGGCTGCGCTAACCGGGGCTGAGCCCGTGTTCCAGGCAAAGGCGTTTTCGGCGGGCGCTGGCAATCGCTCTGAGGGGCTGTCGTGCTGCTCGACGTAGGCCTGTACGTCGCGGTCGGCGAAGTAGGCCTCCAGATCCGGATCAGCCTCCAGATCGCGGTAGCCGGGCAACACATCACGCGCGAGCCAGTCGCGGCAGTAGGCGCAAAGTTGGGCTAGGGAGTCACTGCTTTGCTGCTCGGCCCAGCGCTTCAGTTCGGGGGTTGCTCCCTGCTCGAAGGCGCTGCGGGCTTTTTCCACCTGACCAAGCAGCAGATGCAGGCAGGCCAGCAGCGGTTGCAGTCCGTCTTGACCGCTGGCCTCGAGCCGCTCGCGGGCCGCGGCGATGCGCTCGGGCTTGCGTTGGGCAAAGCCGGAGGCGGTGAGGGCGGTGCTCGCCAAAAAATCTGCAGCCGCAGAGGCTTCTGCCCAGCGACTGAACAAATCCACCTGTTCCTGCACTGTCAGGAAGGCACGGATCTGCTTAAAAAAGGCTTGAAATTCCTCCGCGCCCATGCTCGGGTCACCGAAACCCTCCAGTCCGCCCCTGCGGGCCACCAGCTCTTCAAGCAGGGTCAGACCCTCGGCCCTTTCTGTTTGGGCCGTGAGGTTGCGGCTGAGTAGGTCCAGCACTCGGTAGGGCCGCAAACCATCGAGCTCGTCGCTGAGTTGCTGGCGAATGGCTGGTAACTGGCCCATCCGCTGCAGCAGGTGCTGGCCCTGCCGCAGGGTCTGGGCGGCGGCCTCGTAGCGCCGTTGCTGGCGCAGGTCGACGGCGGCCGCCAGGCAGGCGAGGCCAGCTAACAGGGCCAGGTCGGCCTCGCGAGTGCTTCCCAGCGCTGGCGTCTGAGGTGGCTGTAGGGCCCGGCAGGCGAGCTCGAAGCTTTCGAAGGCCTGACCCGCTTCGAGCAACAGCAGCAGGCCGCCTACCTCCTTGCTGGTGGGCACATCAAGGGCGGGCATCAGCGTTGGCCCGCTGCCGGCCAGTGCCGTCAGGTCGGATTCGTAGGCCTGGCGCCGGCTGCTGTCGCTGAGTAGGTCGGCGCTGGCGCGCAGTAGTTCCTCACGGGCTAGCAGGGTTTCCTGGGTAAATCCCTGATCTGGCGCCCGGTCGATGCGTTGCTGCAGGGTGCGCAATAGGGACTGCAAGTCCGTGGTCGGGTTGACTCCGAGCAACCGGAAATGATCGATCGGCAGTTCCAATCCAGGCCTTTCACTGGTGGCTGACTGTAGGCAGGGTCAGAGGTTGTGGCACAAATTGTCAGCTGCTGCGGGAACAGACCTCGTACAGTTGGGCAATGACGCAGGCGGACATGGGCCACGACATTGCGGCGGCACCAGGATCAGCCTCCGGAGCACCGACCTGTTCAGCCGACGTCACCAGTTTGGTGGGGGCTCACGCTGAGCGCCTCGAGAACCTTTACCCATCCGTGCCTGCCACGGTGAATCGCGAGGAGGGTTTGATGCTCTACCGCGACATGACCCTGGGTCGGCGCTTTGAGGACAAGTGCGCGGAGATGTACTACCGCGGCAAAATGTTTGGCTTTGTGCACCTCTATAACGGCCAGGAGGCCGTGAGCACGGGCGTGATCAAGGCGATGAAGCTGCAGCACGACTGGTTTTGCAGCACCTACCGCGACCACGTCCATGCCCTGAGCTGCGGCGTGCCGGCCCGCGAGGTGATGAGCGAGCTATTCGGCAAGGAAACCGGCTGCAGCAAGGGCCGTGGAGGCTCCATGCACCTTTTTTCCAAAGAGCATCACCTGCTCGGTGGCTACGCCTTCATCGGCGAAGGCATCCCCGTGGCCCTCGGCGCCGCCTTCACCAGCCGCTACAAGCGCGATGCCCTAGGCGATGCCAGTAGCGACTCTGTTACTGCCGCCTTCTTCGGCGACGGCACCTGCAACATCGGTCAATTTTATGAATGCCTAAACATGGCGGCGCTTTGGAAGCTGCCGATCCTGTTTGTGGTGGAGAACAACAAGTGGGCCATTGGTATGGACCACAACCGTGCCACCAGCGATCCGGAGATCTGGCGTAAGGCCGCTGCCTTTGGCATGGCTGGTGAGGAGGTGGATGGCATGGACGTGCTGGCGGTGCGTGCCGCCGCCCAGCGCGCCGTTGAGAGGGCCCGGGCCGGAGAGGGCCCCACCCTGCTGGAGTGCCTCACCTATCGCTTCCGCGGCCATTCCCTGGCTGACCCCGACGAGCTGCGCGAAGAGGCTGAAAAGGAGTTTTGGGCCAAGCGAGATCCGATCAAATCCCTTGCCAGCCGCTTGATCGAGCAGGGCTTGACTACGGGCGAGGAGCTCAAGTCGATCGAGAAGGAGATCGATGCCGAAGTGGCAGATTGCGTCGAATTCGCCTTGGCGGCTCCCGAACCCAAGCCGGAAGAGCTCACTCGCTACATCTGGGCGGAAGACTGAATACCCGTGCCCTAAAGCCCCGTGCCCTAAAGCGTCGTGGGGGTGCGGCGGGTGAGATTGCGCAGCTTGCGTAGAGCTTTGAGTTCTACCTGGCGCACTCTCTCCCGGGACACATCGAGCCGCCGGCCGATCTCCGCCAGGGTTTGACGCTCCTCTCCTTCCAGCCCGAAGCGCAGTTGCAGCACCTGGCGCTCCTGGTCGCTCAAATGGCTCAGCCAGCGCCCTAGCTGCTCTTGATGGATGCCGCGCTCCACCCGGTCGAGGGGCTCCTCCTCGGAGGAATCGGCGATCAGATCGCCCAGGAAGCTGCGGCCTTCATCACCGTTTACTGGCGCATCCAGGCTCGAGGTGGTGAGGGACTGGCGCAACAGGCCATCAAGCTCTTCGATCGGCATGGCCATGGCCTCGGCGATCTCCTGGCGGCTGGGCATGGCGCCGAGCTTGTGGGCAAGGTCGAGGCTCACCTTGCGAATGGCGGTGAGGCGCTCGCTGAGATGCACCGGCAGTCGAATCGTGCGCGACTGGCAAGCGATCGCTCGGGTCATGCTCTGGCGAATCCACCAGAAGGCATAGGTCGAAAACTTATAACCACGGGTGGGATCAAATTTCTCAACAGCCCGCTCCAGTCCCAGTGAACCTTCCTGGATCAAGTCGAGCAGCTCCAGACCCTTGCCTTGATATTTTTTGGCAACACTTACGACTAAGCGCAAATTGGCCTTCATCATGCGCTGCTTAGAGCGCTTGCCGATGCGCAGCAATTTCTTTTCCAGGTCGCTGAGCTCCCGATCTCCCTCCTCCGTGAGGCGCATCATTGTTTGCACCTGATTGCCGAGTTCGATCTCTTCAGCTGGCGTCAACAGGGGCTCCCGCCCGATCGTGGCCAGGTACCAGGTAATCGGGTCGCTACTTCTACGGCGGCTGCTTTCGCTGACCCTCGTCGGGGATGAGGTCATAGGTACGCCTATCGAAGGAATTGACTATCGAGGCAAATTCGGCTCTATGAGGGTGTTTTCAGCAACCCTTTAGCTTTCACTTGCAAAACAACACAGAAGCAGCCCTGTCCTGGTCTGACATTTACTGATTTCCGTGTTGTGATCAACACAGCTGAGCCAGTTTTTCTGCCACCTGCATTGGTGTGAAACCGCTCTCGGAGTTTTCCCCCCGTCGCCCGGCCTGGGCGTGGGCCAGTGCTGCCGCGGCGAGCCAAGTGGCGTCGGCGTTGCCGCTGGCGGCCAGGGCCATCGCTCCCAGTCCGGCGGCGTAGCCGGCCAGCACGTCTCCGAGTCCTGTTCTTGCACTACCGGGGCTGGCTTCGAGCAATTGCCAGCGGCGGCCATCCGGGGCCGCCACGATGCTGCGGGCCCCTTTGAGCAATACGCAGGCCCCACTACTCATGGCCGCCTGGGCGGCCGCCTCCAGGGCGGTGCTGCCGGCGAGCTCGGGAAAGAGGCGGGCGAATTCGCCGGGGTGGGGGGTGATCCAGGTAGGCCCCTGTCGCTGCTGGAGCCAGCGGCTTGCCTGCAGACCGAGCCCTTGGCTCACTGGCCCCGCCAGGCGGTTGAGGCCGTCTGCATCAAGCACCAGCAGTCCTTGCCAGCTCAGCAGCTCACTCCAACTCGGCGGATTGGGCCAGCAGTTGGCCTCCCCCAGGCCGGGCCCGACCAGCAGGGCATCCAGCCGCTGGGGATCGAGTTCGGCCGGGGGATCGAGGCATACCACTACCTGTGGGTGCTGCTGCCAGATGGTGCCGGCCAGGGCCTCGGGCAGGGCGGCCCGGACACTGCCGCAGCCGCTGCTGCTGGCGCCGGCCAGGGCCAGGCTGGCGGCACCCCGATAGGTATCGCTGCCCGCTACCACCAGCAGTCGGCCGCGCTGATATTTCGATGCCGCCGGGTTGAATTTGGGTTTAGGCCTTGCCGCCAGATCCCGCTCCGCCAGAGCCAGGGGCACTTTGAGCGGAAGCTCCTGCAGCAGCGATGGCGGCAGGCCCAGGTCGACCCAGTGCAGCGACCCCACAGCCTCTAGGGCCGCGTCTTGAACCAGGCCGGTCTTGATGAGGCCGATTGCATAGGTGCTGATGGCCTGGGCCGTGTATGAGCCGGTGGCCTGGCCGCTGTCGGCGCATAGGCCCGTGGGCACATCAATCGCCACTAGCCCATGTGGCCGCTGGCGCTGGCGCTGACGCAGCAGGGCTTCGATCGCCTCTCCAGGTGCTCGCCGCTGGCCGATGCCCAGCAGGGCATCGATCCAGAGGGCGGCACTGCTGGGATCGGGGCTGGCCTCCAGCCGGGGGATGCCAAGCCACAGGGCGTGGCGCAGGTGGGCGGCGCTGAGCGGCTTGTGGTGCCCAAACGGGCTCCAGATGGCCGTTGAGATGCCAGCCAGGTGCAGTTCCCGGGCGATCACCAGCCCATCCCCGCCGTTGTGGCCTGGCCCCACCAGCACCAGCGCCCCATGGCGCCCCAGCCGCTCGCCGTGCTGCTCCAGCAGCAGCCGACTAACCGCCAGGGCGGCCTTCTCCATCAGGGCTTCCACCGGCAGGCCGCTGGCGAAGAGTTGCTCCTCCAGCGCTGCCATCTGGGCGCTGTTGACCAGCAGGTGGCAGCTATTGCGTGCCGGCCAAGGGGCTACTGCGGACGGCTCTCCCAACCCCGTTCAGTCATCTGGGTTTCATGATGGGAGCACTCCCGCCAGCTGTCTGCCCTTTGCCTGCTCCAGAGGCTTCTTCCGCTTTTGTTCCGCCTGCTTCGACTCCGGCTGGCCAGGCCGCTTTAGAGCGGCTGCGGGCCTGGCCCGGGGAGCATCGCGTCGCGGTGGGCCTCTCAGGCGGCGTTGACAGCTCCTTGACGGCAGCCCTGCTGGTGGAAGCGGGCTGGCAGGTGGAGGGCCTCACCTTGTGGCTGATGAGTGGCAAGGGTGCCTGCTGCGCCGAGGGCCTGGTGGATGCCGCCGGCATCTGCGAGCAACTAGGGGTGCCCCACCACGTGGTGGATTTTCGCGAGCACTTCCAGGCCCAGATCGTTGATTTTTTGGTGCAGGGTTATCAGGCCGGCGTGACGCCGCTGCCCTGCTCTCGCTGCAATCGGGAGGTGAAATTTGGGCCGATGCTCCAGTGGGCTGAAAGCGAGCGGAGCATCGGCCGGCTCGCCACGGGGCATTACGCCCGGGTGCGCCATGGCGCTAACAGCGACAACGGCCGTCACCAGTTGTTGCGCGGCTTAGATGGCCAGAAGGATCAGAGCTACTTCCTCTACGACCTACCCCAGGAGGCCCTGGGCCGGTTGGTGTTTCCCCTCGGCGAGCTCACCAAGGCAGACACGCGGCTGGAGGCGGAGCGCCATGGGCTGCGTACGGCCCAGAAGCCCGAGAGCCAGGACCTCTGCCTGGCCGACCACCACGGCTCGATGAAGGCCTTTCTCGATGCCTACCTGCCGCCGCGTCAGGGTCAGATCGTGCTTACCGATGGCACGGTGGTGGGCGAGCACGACGGCATTGAGCACTTCACGATCGGCCAGCGCAAGGGCTTGGGGGTGGCCTGGAGCGAGCCGCTGCATGTGGTGCGCCTTGATGGGGCTATGAATCAGGTGGTGGTGGCACCCCGCGCTGGGGCGGCCCGGGGCGAAGCGTTGGTGGGGGCGGTGAATTGGGTGTCGATCGAGCCACCTACAGCGCCCATGGAGCTGGCGGTGCAGGTGCGCTATCGCAGTGCACCCGAGCCGGCCCGGTTGATTCCCTTGCCCGCCACCGACGCCGATAGCGCAGCCCTGCGGCCCCACCGGGTGCGGTTGGAGTTTGCCGAGGAGCAGTTTTCGATCACGCCTGGTCAGGCGGCGGTGTTCTACGCCGGTGAGGTGCTGCTCGGTGGAGGCCTGATTCAGTCCTGAGCCCAGCCAGTTCTAAGCCCAGTCAATTCTGAGCCCAGCCAGTCACCAGTAGGGGTCGCTGGCTAGCTCCACCGTCAGAGAGCCGGAGCGGCTGGCGGGCACCGTGGCAATGCAGGCCCGCACCACCTGGCCGTTGACTTCGATCTCGCAGGCGCCGCAACTGCCGCCCAGGCAGCCGGTGGGGATCAGAAAGCCTGCGGCCTGGGCTGCCACCAGCCAGTCACACCCGGCGTTGCAGCTGCTGGTGTGGCCGTTGGGCCAGTGGATGCTGGTGGCGGAGACGGCCATTTAGGGGCTCAGCAGGGGGGTGAGGTTCACGTGGGCCTCAAAGGCATCGGCGAGTCGCTCTAGAAGGGCGTCTCGCTGCCGGCTGTGGTGGGGCGGGTTCTCCGGCAGGGCAGCCAGGCCGCGACGCTGGCGAAGTTGGTTGAGCCAAAGGCGCCGCCAGGGCCCGCTTTCGAATACCCCATGCAGGTAGGTGCCAGCCACCAGACCGCCCGCTTCGCCAAAGCTGCACCAATGGCCCAAGTCGGGATCGGTGGCGAGGGGCTGCAGGGGGCCGGTGGTTTCGATGGGGCTGCTGAGGCCGCGATGCAGTTCGAATCCCTCCAGGCTCAAGCCCTCGCCGGGCCAGCGGGCCGTGCTTTGGCGCTGGCGCAGGGCCTTGCGGCCGCCGAAGCGGGTGCGTAGCGGCAGCAGATCCAGGCCGGCCACCATTTGCCCCGCTGCGCAATCACCGCCCTCAAGGCCCTGCGGATCCAGTAGCTCCCGGCCCAGAAGCTGTAGGCCGCCGCAAATACCAAACACCTGGCCCCCGCCGGCGACGTAGCTGCGCAGCTCCTGCCCCAGCCCAGCTCGCTGCAGGGCCGCCAGATCTCTCAGGGTCTGCTTGCTGCCCGGCACGATTACCGCATCGGGGCGCCCCAATGGTTCCCCCGGCGCCAGCCAGCGCAGCTGCACGCTTGGTTCGGCCTCGAGGGGATCGAGATCGGAGAAATTGCTCAGTGATGGAAGGCGCAGCACGGCGATCTCCAGCTCGGCGCCGCTTTTGCGGCCGCGGCGCTCCAGCAGATCGAGGGAGTCTTCTGGCGGAAATAGCTCGTCGAGCCAGGGCATAACCCCCAGCACGGGGATGCCGGTGTGGGCCTCTAACCAGCGGCGCCCCTCGTTAAACAGCTCACGGCGGCCGCGGAAGCGGTTGATCAGCAGGCCGCGGATCAGGGGCCGCTCCACCGGCCGCAGCAGCGCCAAGGTGCCCACCAATTGGGCAAAAACGCCACCGCGCTCGATGTCGGCCACGAGGATGCAGCGGGCCCGCAGAAATTGGGCTAAGCGCAAATTTGTGAGGTCGCGGGATTGCAGGTTTACCTCCACCGGGCTGCCCGCTCCCTCCAGCACTAGGCGCCCCCCCGGATGGGCCGCCTGCAGCTCGCTCAGGCCGGCGCGGATGGCCGCCCAGCCAGGCCGGAACCAGTCGCGGTAGTAGTGCTCTGCGCGGGCCAGCCCCACCGACTGGCCCAGATGGATCAGCTCGCTGGTGGAGTCGCCCTGGGGCTTGAGCAGCACCGGATTCATGCTGTGGTGGGGCTCCAGTCCGGCCGCCCAGGCCTGCAGCGCCTGGGAGTAGGCCATTTCGCCGCCGTCCTGATCAACCCAGGCGTTGTTGCTCATGTTCTGCCCCTTGAAGGGCAGGGGCGTTTCGCCGCGACGGCGCAGCACCCGGCAGAGGGCAGCGGTCATCAGCGACTTGCCAGCCCCGCTACTGGTGCCAAGCACCATCAGGGGGGTGGGTGCGGCTGGGGCCGGCTGAGCAGCTTTTGCGCTCATAGACGCAGCCGGTGGCGGCGAAGCCAGTGCTGCAGGCAAATGGGGCCGCTGGCGCCGGGAATTTCGCCAGGCCATTGGGCCAAAATCTCGCGTCCCATGGGTGTGAGCCGCACCCGCTCGGTGAGGCCCTGGCCATCCACTTCCCGCCGCAGCACCCCCAGTTGGATCAGCCAGATCCAGTGGGCTTCAACCCGATCGGCCGTCGGTGCTCCCTGGCAAAGGCTCTGGAGGTCGTTCCGGCGGCAGAGCTCGCCGCCGCTGATAGCCCGATCGCTCACCTCCACGTAAAACGCCCGCCTAAATGGCAGGCAGCGCATTGCCTGGCTGGCCCTGGACAGGGAGCGTTTGTTTTGAAGCAGGGGGTCGATCGCGGCGGCTTCCCGGTGTTGCATAGAAGGATTCTCCCTGACCCCATGCTCGTGCTCGCCTCCGCCTCCCCAGCTCGCCGGCGCCTGCTGGAGCAAGCCGGCATCGCTCACCAGGTGCAGGTGAGTGGCGTCGATGAGGAGTCGATCAGCGATCCCGATCCCAGCCAGCTAGTGCAGCGGCTGGCCCGGGCTAAATCCGAAGCCGTGGCCCAACAACTGCCCCAGGGCTCCAGGGTGCTTGGCTGCGATTCGCTGCTGGTTTTCAACGGTGAGGTGTATGGCAAGCCCGCTGACGCTGGCGAAGCTCGGCAGCGCTGGTTGCAGATGGCAGGTGGCTGGGGTGAGTTGATCACCGGCCACTGCCTCCTGCCTTGCTGCCAAGAAGCAGCTGATGGCGGGCCACTGCTGGCCGCGGTAGTGACCCGCGTGCAGTTCGCTGCCCTCAGCGCGGCGGAGATCGACGCCTATGTAGCCAGTGGCGAACCCCTCCAATGTGCCGGTGGCTTTGCCTTGGAGGGGCGTGGAGGGCTGCTGGTGGAGCGAATTGAAGGTTGCTTCAGCAACGTGATCGGCCTGAGCCTGCCGTTGCTGAGGCGATGGCTCAAGGCCCCATCAAGTTGTTGAGCAGCTGGCCGAAGCTATTGCCGTTACTGGGGGCAGCAGTGGGTGTCACGGTGAGTACCCGATCAGACCAGGTGAAGCTGACACTGCGGCCCTGGTCATTGACATTGACTGGCCAGGAGTTGCCCTTGACATCGCTGAGCTGGTAGCTGCCGCCCCTTGGCTTGCTAACGCTGTAAAGGTTGCCGTCTTGAAGACTCACCTCTAGGAGTCGTCCTTTGCTAGTGCGGTTTTCCCTCAGTTCACAGTTGCCGTTGTACAGGGATTTAAACCAGCGGGTCATGCGGCATTGGGCCGCTCGGGTCTGGGTACTGCTGGCACCGCCAGCGCCAGTCCCATTCGCACTACCGAATAGTTGGTTGGAGAGAGCAACATTCACCTGCTGACGGTTCCAGCCATCGCTCCAGCAGGTGCGAGCGTTCAGATCACAGGCGCTGCCGTTGCTGAGCCGAAATTGACGTGGCGGTGCTTGGTCGGCCAGGTTGCGCAGGGCGTTTTGCTCGGCAAAGGATCCGAAGTACTCCCTCGTCAGCCCCAGGGATAGGCCGGACTGGTCGTAGCAGACAGGACTGCTGCCGGGGTCGCAGACGATTCCGGCACGGGGGGTTTGCAAACCCTGGAGACCGCCGCCGGATTGATTTGCTGTTGTTGGGAGTGAGCCGAATAGTTGCTGGGTGAGGTTGGGAGCCATTTGGGCCCTCTGCCAGCCATCACTCCAGCAGGTGGCCGCGCGCGAGTCGCAAACAGCTCCGTTGCTCAGTCGGAAGTCATTGGCTTGGGGGCGGTTGCCCAGCTCGGAGCTAAGACGGTTGGCAGCGATGCTGCCGAAGTAGGTCTGGGTTAGGCCGATGGAAGGTCCTTGCTTGTCGTAGCAGGTGGGACCAGCTTGGTCGCAGATCACACCTGCAGCAGGAGAGGTGATAGCTCCTTGGGCCTGGGCTGGCTGGGCCAGTAAAGGAACCATATTTAGACCAGTTGCCAGCAGAACAGTCTCCAATAGCCGTGATCTTGAGCTCAGGTTTTGAACTGAATGGCGGGCCATTAATAAAGCTCTTATTTCTCCGAAACCTAGTCAGATAGGGGCGGGGCGGCAACAAAAAAGCCCCCGCTCGAAAGCGGGGGCCAGCAACGATCACTTTGTGATCAATCCAGATCCGGCATAGCCAAGGTGGGCTCTGCCTTGCGATCAATGCCCTTCTCGAAACCAGCAGCAGCAGCGCGAGCGCGACCTGCATGCCACAGGTGGCCGACCAAGAAGAAGAAGGCGAGGACAAACTGCGTGGACGCCAGCCACTGGCGGATGTTCACGAAGTTCACCGAGTTGGGCTCGGTGATGATGCCGCCAACGGAGTTCAGGGAGGCGTTCGGAGCGTGGGTCATGTATTCAGCCGCGCGGCGCACTTGCCAGGGCTGAATGTCGTTCTGGAGTTTGTCCAGGCTCAGGCCGTTGGGGCCGCGCAGGGGCTCCAGCCAGGGACCGCGGAAGTCCCAGAAGCGCATGGTTTCACCACCGAAGATGATCTCGCCTGTGGGTGAGCGCATCAGGTACTTACCCAGACCGGTGGGGCCCATGGCCGAACCGATGTTGGCGCCGAGGCGCTGGTCACGCACCAGGAAGGTGAAGCTCTGGGCCTGGGAGGATTCGGCGTTTGTGGGGCCGTAAAACTCGGAGGGATAGGCGGTGTTGTTGAACCAGATATAAGCCGAGGCGATGAAGCTCATAAAGCTCAGGGCGCCGAGGCTATAGCTCAAGTAGGCCTCACCATTCCAGATGAAGGCGCGACGCACCCAGCCGAACGGCTTGGTGATTGCGTGCCAGATGCCTCCGAAGATGCAGATCAGACCGATCCAGATGTGACCACCGATGATGTCTTCCATCGAGTTGACCCCGATGATCCAGCCCTCGCCACCAAAGGGTGCGCGGGTGAGATAACCGAAGATCACGCCGGGGCTGAGGGTTGGGTTGGTGATGATGCGCACATCGCCACCGCCCGGTGCCCAGGTGTCATAAACACCGCCGAAGAACATGGCCTTGAAGACCAGCAGCAGGGCGCCGACGCCGAGAAGAATCAGGTGATAACCAATGATGTTGGTCATCTGATTCTTGTCGCGCCAATCCTGGGAGAAGAACGTGGAGTAATTCTCCAGCACTTCAGGACCACGCAGGGCGTGATACAGACCACCAAGGCCGAGCACGGCCGAGCTGATCAGGTGCAGCACACCAACAACAAAGAACGGATAAAGGTCGGTGACCTCTCCGCCAGGACCAACGCCGTAACCCAGGGTGGCTACGTGGGGGAACAGGATTAGACCCTGCTCGTACATGGGCTTGTCGAAGGTGAAGTGACTCACCTCGAAAAGCATCATGGCCCCAGCCCAGAAGACCATCAGGCCAGCATGGGCGACGTGGGCGCCGAGTAGGCGACCGGAGAGGTTGATCAGACGGGCATTGCCCGCCCACCAGGCATAGCCGGTGGAGTCGAGGTCTTTGCCCCCGACCACCAGATTGGAATTAAAGGGCGTTTCCACGGGGCAGAACCTCTTCAGGGAAGACGAAGTTTTCATGCGGCTGGTCAGCCGGTGCCATCCAGGCACGCAGACCTTC